>JAHBTS010000002.1:600000-767935 GCA_019638515.1 Chitinophagales bacterium
GATGCTAAGAAAAACTTAGTAAGCGTTCCGCTTCACAACGGAACAATTCCTCACGTACAGCACGGAAAATTTGGAGCATCAAAAGTAATGCTAAAACCAGCTACACACGGTACCGGAGTAATTGCCGGAGGTTCTATGCGTGCAGTTTTAGAAAGTGCCGGCATTAAAAACGTATTGGCAAAATCTTTAGGCGGCTCTAACCCTGCAAACGTAATTAAGGCTACGCTTTCTGCATTAAGTAGTTTGCGCGACCCAGTTACTATTTCAAGAAACAGAACTGTTTCGTTAGAAAAAGTGTTTAAAGGTTAATTCTACCAAAACTATTAAAAACAGCAACCAACATGTCTAAAGTTCGCATCACAAAAGTAAAAAGTGAAATAGACCATACCGGAAGACAAAAAAGAACGCTTGCGGCTCTTGGTTTAAAGAAAATGAACTCTTCAAAAGAAGTGGAATTGAATCCATCTATTGAAGGTCAAATAACCAAAGTAAAACACTTACTAAAGGTTGAAGCCATTTAATTTTCACCCAACAACACAAAAAGAAATTAAGCGAAATGGAATTATACAATTTAGCACCTGCCGAAGGCGCAACAAAAACTAAAAAAAGATTAGGTCGCGGACAAGGAAGCACTACCGGAGGTACTGCCGGACGTGGTCATAAAGGTGCACAAAGCCGCTCTGGTTACAAAACCAAAAAAGGACACGAGGGCGGGCAAATGCCATTGCAAAGACGTTTACCTAAATTTGGATTTAAAAATCCATTCCGTGTAGAATACACACAATTGAACTTAGGTAAAATTCAGCATTTAACAGAGAAATTAAACTTAACTGAAGTTACAGTTGAAAATCTTCGCGCCAACAAACAATTAGGGAAAACCGAACTTGTAAAAGTACTAGGAAACGGTGAGTTGAAAACAAAAGTAAATGTAAGTGTTCATGCCATTAGCGAAAGTGCTAAACAAAAAATTGAGGCATTGGGCGGTACTGTTACAATTGTGAAATAATATCATATCTACTTTCGATGAAGAAACTTATTGAAACCCTCTCGAACATTTGGAAAATCGAGGAGCTCAGGCAGAGAATTTTACTCACGCTTGGGCTTATTTTAATTTACAGAGTTGGAACCTATATTACCCTTCCGGGTATTGACCCTAGTGCATTGGCAACTGTAAAAAGCCAAGGCAGCGGAGGTATTTTAGGCTTAGTAAACTTATTTGCAGGTGGTGCATTTAGCCGTGCCTCTGTATTTGCATTGGGTATTATGCCTTACATCTCTGCTTCTATTGCCATGCAATTGCTAACTATTGTAGTTCCTTTTTTCCAGAAGCTACAAAAAGAAGGCGAAAGCGGCAGAAGACTTATTAACCAATATACTCGTTGGCTAACCGTTGCCGTTACTACTTTCCAAGGTATGGGCTATGTGGTTTACTTAACCAGCGTAGATAGCGAGGCAATTTTAATTCCTTCTACCTTGTTTGCTATTTCAACTGTAATTGTGCTTACCACCGGAACACTTTTTGTAATGTGGATGGGAGAGAAAATTACCGATAAAGGCTTAGGCAATGGTATTTCACTCATTATTATGATTGGTATTTTGGCACGTTTGCCAGAGTCGCTTATACAAGAAGCTACTTCGCGCTTGCAAAGTGGTGGTTTAATTGTATTTGTATTGGAGTTGGCTTTCTTGCTGGTTGTAATTGCTGGTTGTATTATTTTAGTACAAGGCACTAGAAGAATTCCTGTACAATACGCTAAAAGAAATATTGTGCAAGGCGGCAGAATGATGCAAGCAGGAGGCGTTCGCCAATACCTTCCATTAAAAATAAATGCAGCTGGAGTAATGCCAATTATCTTTGCTCAAGCCATTATGTTTTTACCGGCAACTATTGCACAGTTTCTTCCAGGTATGGATCAAAACAGCAAATTCTTGATTGCCTTCAACGATATTCAATCTATTCCCTACAACGTAACTTATTTTATCCTTATTGTTGCTTTCACCTATTTCTACACTGCGTTAATTATTAACCCGGTACAAATGGCTGACGAAATGAAACGCAACAATGGATTTATTCCGGGAGTAAAACCGGGCAAAGCAACGGCTCATTTTATTGATGTGGTAATTTCTAGAATCACACTCCCCGGAGCTATTTTCTTGGGATTTGTTTCTATTATGCCTGCATTGGTAATGCTAGTAGGCGTGCAACAATCTTTTGCATTATTCTACGGAGGCAGCTCACTTATTATCATGGTGGGTGTAATTTTAGATACCTTACAAAGTATTGAAACACATTTATTGAACCGCCATTACGATGGTTTAACCTCTTCCGGCAGAATAAAAGGAAGACAAGGGTATGCCATGGCTTCTATGTAAACAATAAGCATTATTTTGAAAAAACCCTCTCTAAACAGAGAGGGTTTTTAATTTCCTTTAAAAGTGATTTTTTCGTTTATTAAAACAATTATGGGACTACAGGCAAAAACAGAAGAAGAACTTGCTAAAATGCGCGAAAGCGGCAAGTTGGTAAGTAAAGTATTGGGCGAAATTGCCAAAGAAATAAAAGTAGGCAAAACCGGTTTAGAATTAGATAAACTGGCATTTGAGATGATTAGCGACCACGGAGCAAAACCTTCGTTCTTACACTACCATGGCTATCCATACACACTTTGTATTTCGGTAAACGAGGCAGTAGTGCATGGCTTTCCCAACAACCGCCCTTATGAACCAACCGATATTGTGAGCGTAGATTGTGGCGTATATTTGAATGGCTACCACGGTGATATGGCTTATACCTTTGCCTTTGGCGAAGTAAAAGAGCCTACATTGGAACTTATGCGCGTAACTAAACAAAGTTTGTACCTGGGCATAGAAAAAGCCATTACCAATAACCGTGTAGGCGATATTTCATTTGCAGTACAACATTTTTGCGAAAAGGAACACCCATACACTTGTGTGAAAGAACTAGTTGGGCATGGCGTAGGTAAAGAACTGCACGAAGACCCGCAAGTGCCTAATGTAGGCAGAAGAGGTGACGGCAAAAAGCTAATTACCAATCTTACCATTGCCATTGAACCTATGGTGAATATGGGCGTAAGAGATGTTTATACTTTAGAAGACGACTGGACGGTAGTAACCCGAGATGGGCAACCCTCTGCTCACTTTGAACATACAGTTTGCGTAAAACCAAACAAGGCCGAAATTTTAACCTCCTTTGAATTTATTGAAGCCGGTATAAAAGGCAATAAGGAACTTATATTCGTGTAGCAACACTTTTAAAAAGTTTACACGCTATTCCGCAAAGGCATCGGCTACCGATTTCCCCTTCCAACATGCAGGAATTTGAAGGTTGAAAATGTGTGCCAAGGTAGCTGCGGTATCGTATTGCTTTACCTTCTTTTTTATTTCGTAATTCTTCTTGGTTTTGGGGCCACTCAATATCCACGGGATTTGAAATTCTGCTTTGGTTAGTCCTCCGTGCCCTTTAAATATACCTCCGTGATCGGCAGTAATGAGTATGTAAGTTTCTTTGTCTAACGAGGCTTCTTTTACTGCTTGCAGCACCACACCAACCAAGGAGTCAGCTACTTCAATACTTCTATAATAGGCTTCGGTAAAATGCCCGATGGTATGCCCTGTATGATCTACATGATCGAAATGCACAAACAGAAAATCGGGCTTCATATTTTTAATAAGCTCGCAAGCTTGGGCACAGGTAGCAAATTCATCTTTGGTGTGAATAATAGTATCCATAGCTTCGGTGTTTGCCAATGGCGCAAAGCCTTTCCACTGATGCACACATGCAATAGTTGCAGTTGGTTTCTGCGTGCGCAATACTTTAAATATTGTAGGAAACAATGCTCCCTTTGGCTGTCCACAAAATCTTCGGTTGGCAATTTTAGCACGCGTCCATCCATTGCTAAGAACAGTAGTGCGGGCAGGTGGCATACCGCTTATCATAGCTGCCCAGTTGGGCGCACTCATAGTAGGCACCACTGCGCGAGCCTTGTAGGTATAAGCTCCATGAGCCTTCAATGAATCTATATGAGGCGTATGAGTTCGCTGTGCACCCATGCCGCTCATACCATCAAAACCCAATACAATTACTTTTTGTGCTGCTGTGCTTAATACAATGAGTGAAGCAACAATAAGCGATACATACTTCATAATAACTATGCTGCTTATTTTTTGCCTTTGGATTCTTTAGGACCTTTAGCGCCTTTAGTATCTATATCCAAGAGGTGAAAATAGGTTGCCTTGAATCGCCCATCAACTACTTCTCCTTGTACTTCCGCTTTTCTTACAGCTACACAAAACCCATTTTTATCGTGTGGATGACCATACTCTTTAATGCCTACGCCATCTACATAATATGCCTTTTTATTCATGCGTATGGCTAAATCGCAATCGTTGCCCGGAAGACCAAAATTACACTCTCCGCACGAAGCCTCTACTACCAATAGCTTTTGGGTGGAATCCGGCTTTGCTTTTAGTGTGCTTGCCACTTGTGCAGAAACAGTTGTGGCAAAACATACAGCTGCAAGTAAAAG
The DNA here is from genome assembly GCA_019638515.1 of Chitinophagales bacterium. Classification (NCBI taxonomy): domain Bacteria; kingdom Pseudomonadati; phylum Bacteroidota; class Chitinophagia; order Chitinophagales; species Chitinophagales bacterium. Next base: position 604,548 of record JAHBTS010000002.1, read on the forward strand.
ATAAACTGCTTTCATATCATTTCATTGTTTAGTTTGTAATTGCAAGATTCAAGTTGCAAATGCAACTTGGGTTAATAATAAAGATTGAAGATATTTAATAGGAGAAAGAAATCCTAGTCGTTTTCTTTCTCTGTTGTTGAGTTTGTGTTGAACAGCCAGTAGTTGTTCTTGTGTGATGTCTTCAAAAGAAGTCTTTTTGGGAAATATTGGCGAAGCAACCGATTATAGGTTTCGTTTACACCTCTTTGCCAACTATGATAAGGTGTGGCAAAATAAAGGGATGCGTCTAAAGATTTGGCAACAAACTCATGTTGGGAAAATTCTTTTCCGTTGTCAGATGTGATAGTGTGTATATAATCTTTGATAGGCATTAAGGCTTTTATAAATTCCTATGCTGTTTGGTTAGCTTCCAGCGACTTTCAATGTCGCCATGAAACCAATGGTATGCGCCATAAAGCAATTCGGATGTGCCAATGCCCAAATCATATTTGAATTTATTGGAAGCTGCAGTGATTTGCCTGATGTAGCTCAGCGCAAGGTTGGCGTCTATGTTCACCAAACTTTGCGCCTGCGAAAACATGGTGTGCACCTTGGCAGACACGTTTTCCGCAGTGATAGTTTCATCAAGTTTTACAACGCCTTCGCCAGACATTTTGAAAAGGTTTTAACCGAACCCAATTATGGCTCGTCCCCTCTTCTACGAATAGTTAAATGCTTATTGCATGATGAAAGAAAACGGAAGGTCTGTAATAACTTTTACTCTTTCACAAACCTCAATCTGAAACTGTTATCTTTCTCTGCACTTTGAATAAAGTAAAAACCCGATGACAGGTTACTGATGTCAGCCACTCCATTAACAAATTCAACAGGAACTGCTGTGCCCTGAATGTCAAACACCTGAATAGCTTTATCATTTATTGGCTTAGCTGAAAGCACGGTAACAGTGTTCCAAGCCGGATTGGGAAACAAAACAACCAAGTTGTTGTCTTCAACCTCTGCAACAGAAGTTGGATTGATGGTGGTGAAAGAAAATGCAGCCGACCAAGGTCCAAATTCAGTTCCCCTTCTTGTGCGGACACGCCAAAAATAAGTAGTGTTGAATCCAAGCTGATTCACCGAAGTGTAGCTACTCTGCGGCATAGAAATACTAAGCGGCATAGAGCCATTAAAATTAGGATTGTTGGCAACCTCTCCCTCAAACAGATGTAATGAAACAATTGAGGGAAAATAGGTTACATCTGTCCAATCAAAGAATGCGGAAGCCGGATTTACATTGTTTGCGCCATTTGGTGGGCTAAGCAGAGTTATTAAATCTTTAACAGTTGAAAACGCCCACTGACCTTTCCATGCACCCACTTGGTTTCCATTCTTTGCGCGCACTCTCCAATAATAAGTTTTATTGATTTTAAAGTTCGTCATGTAGGCAGGCGCCACTGAATCTGATAGTTCAAAAGTTTTGGCTGTTTGGAAGGAAGGCAAAGTGTCAAAACTCACCTCATATTTATCCGCCCCAATCGCTCTTGTCCATCTCAATTCCGTATCGTTTGGCACCTCCAAGGCATTGTTTGCGGGGGCAAGAAGTTTGAATGAATCTAACTGTGGCACTGTTGAGCCAAAAAGCCTTGCCACTATGTAATTATTATCGGAATAGCCCGCCACCACAATTTTATTGTCCGGCTGAATCACCATGTCAAACAACTTAAAATTATCGTTGGCGCTTCCAAACAACATATCATTTTCATTAGGGTCGGTTCCGAAGGTTAAATCGGGCCTGCCATCGCTCTTTGATTTTGAAACAAAGCCAATGTTTTCACCCACTTCGTAGCCCTCGCCTGCCATAAAAAAACCACCATCCTGGCTAAAAGCAACAGCATTGGCCTCGCCTTCATAGTAGCCGCCTATGTAATAACAACACGAAGTGCCTCCTGAAGCGTTCCAAGAATCGGTTGTGCCATTAGTGCCTAAGCGAGTTAACTTTAATCTTGTTTCGCGATTGAAACCATCAAAGTAGGAGTTGTGCCCACCAGCGAGGTAAATTTTGCTGTTGGCATTATCATACAAAATTGCGTTGATGTAAGTGTGCGCATCCCAAAGCGTTTGACCGTTGGTTCCAAAAGAATTGTCGGCAGTTCCGTCTTCGTTCACTTGAATTACCCAACCGTAAAGAACACTTAAATAATTCCTATAGCTGTGTCCTGCTGCAAGAATTTTTCCATTAGGGAAAACATGTACATCCCGCAGGTAATCTTTATTGTTTCCCAAACCCGTAAGTGTAGAAACACCGTTTGTGGCGAAAGTGCTATCTAACGTTCCGTTGGTTTTGTAGCGCACTACTGCTCCTTTTGATGAAGCGCTGTTTACCATTGATGAACCTACTGCCACCACTTTTCCTGTTGCGGGATGGAATTTAATTTTGAAAAAAGTTTCTGTGTTTGATCCCGATACACTTGTGATCGCTTTTCCGCTGCTTCCAAATGTATTGTCCAAACTTCCTGTGGAGTTAAATTTTAAAACCATTCCCGATTGTTTAGTTCCGTTATTAGTGCTTCCTCCCACAAAAAAACTCCCGGTGTTTTCATCCACAGCAATCGAATAGGCAATATCATCACTGCCCGATTGAACGTCCACTTTTGCCACGCCATTTATGCCAAATGAAGTAACTAATGCTCCTACGCTGTCTAATTTTAAAACAAAAACATCCTCTCCTGTGCTATTGCTGTAAGTTGAGCCGGCAACCAAAAAAGAACCATCATTCAACAATGCAATAGCTCTGGCTTTTGAAACCCCTCCACTAATAGTTGCAAGGCGGTAACCCGTGTTATTAAAACTCAAATCAAAAGTGCCGCCAACTTGGGCTTGGGTAATATTTCTACCAAAACAAAATGTATAGTACATATTTCCAAAGCTGCGCGAAAAAATTGGAAAACAAAATGTATATTTTAAAATAATTTAGCTTGGGTAGTTGGTTTGTAGTTCATTGTAAATACTTCCGTTTTTGTTTTACCCGGTTTGTTTGAGGCGGTTAAGTGCATCTCGTTGTTTATCGTATGCCAGCCGTTTCTTGCCGTGTATTCAGCGAGTAGCTCGCTTGGGTAAGTGGTTAGCATAAACTTACCCTCCAACGTTTCAAGTAGATTTAAAAGCTCTTTAAAATCGCTTTCGGTGTAGCCATCGTAATGCCCCATATCTGCATTAAAATAAGGAGGGTCTATAAAGTGAAAAACATCTACACCATCGCAAGCAGCAAGCACAGATAGTGCATCTCTGCAAAATATCTGCACATTAGCCAATCGCTTCACATATCGCTGGTCAAACATCTTCTTTTCTTTGTCGAATTTCTTAGCCAAGTTCTTGGTGTCGGAGTGCGCCCAACTCTGCCCCAAATTACCGCTAAAAGACTGGTGCGATAATACATATACAGCCCACGCCCTAAGCACATCATTACCCATGCCTGCAAGCCACAGTTTGCGAGCTTCCCGATACTGAAACTCACTATACAGCGTTACATCTATCTCATCGTGTAAGCCTTCAAAGTTTCGTTTAATCACACGATAGAAATTAACCATATTATCACTAATATCGTTAATTATCTCTACCTCCGAAATTGGCTTTTTAAAAAATACTGCGCCCCCGCCAAAAAACACTTCCGTATAGCATTTATGTGGCGGCAGTAGCGACAATATCAAATCCGCCAACTGCTGTTTTCCTCCCCAATACTTTATAGGTGTTTTCATCATGTAAATACTACTTCGTTTAAGTGAATACGCACAGGCTGCCAGCGTGTCATTAGCTTTCTGAAATTGCTCTCAAAAGCGGTGCGCAAATGCACAGGCACACCTTGCACGTTTACCGTTATTGAGAAGCGGCTGTAAGAGCCAAATCCGTGCGTGTAAGCAGCGTTGTAATGCGCAGTTCCATCTCTGTGCAAAGCAGGAGCGTAAGTTATGGTTGCATCACTTGCACCAAGCGCCTTTGCCATGTTTATGATGCTCCATTCAGTACCGGAAAACCGCATCACTTCCAGCAAAGTTCTGAATAGCGCAAGCCTACTTGCTTCGCTTAAATACAAGAAATTAAATATAGTAGCATCAATGCCAAACACCTCCAGCAACATTTGCAGCTTTATCGGGTTTTGCTCCGTTGTTACCCACACTTTTAGCTGTAGCAAACTAATACCTTTTAATCTGTACAGCAGCGTATCTTCATACGCTGCGGTGCGATTGTCTTTTATTGAATTTGGGACTATATTACTCATACCTCTGTAATTACAATGCTGCCTTTTTCGTAAAACTGTTTCCAGCTAAGAACCGGAACTGAAGGGAAATTTACATTCACGATAGAATACACATTAGGCACAGCGAGCAGCCTCCGGTGAAGCTCATTTATATCAAACGAACCTTTGAATTTTACGCTAATTTCATTCAGATACTTTGTGGCTGCAAACTGCAAATCGTTTGCAACAGTAACGCTGTTGCTTCCAATCACTTTTTTAAATTCAATAGTACCATCTAAAGACACGCCAACGGCTGTTTCAATAGTAAACATATCGCCCACTATGTTTTGTTTGGTGTCCGATAAAGCATCTAATACAAAACCGTTGGTTGTGGCATCTGCCGGAGTGCCGCGCACCGTTCCTGTGCCAATATCTATCACCCGTTGCAATACACACACTTTTATCACTCCCGGAGCCATAGAAGGATTATCTTGCTTCGTTTGTAAATTGCAATCAAGCACACCCAGCACACCTTTAGCTTTGGCTATATAGCTTGCTCTTGTGCCTATTGGTGCAAAACCATTAGCCGCCATCACGCGCACGCGGTAATCATCATCTTCTTCGTTTGGAAGCCGCGCAACATTAAAAATTTCGCCCCAGTAGTCGAGTGCTACACCGTTGGCAAGCTGCGGAAACGATTGCTGCAAGCACGATTCCATTTTGGCTAAAACTCGTTGTTCGTGATATGCAATCACGTTAATCATTATCATCTCTACATCTGCGGTGCTTAGTGGGTAACCTGCAAGCCCTTCGTAGTATGCTTTTGTTTCGGCAATAGCTTGTGCCGGATTTACATTTAAAAACTGAAATGCCATATTATTTAGTGTTTTACTTTATCGTTTTTCATGTTTTCGTAAGTTATTTCTTGCGAACTCATAGCGGTGTCAAAAGCAGTTTTTGCGCCTGCACTTCCTGTTGCGCCTGTTGCTCCAATAGCTGTTGAAGTAGCCGATACCAATGCCGTCAAATAGGTTTTTATTTTATCCAAATTATTTACAAGATTTTCATTCTTAATGATGCCGCCATTTGCGCCATCATTAAATTGAAATAAATCGCTTGCTTTCGCATATATCTTCTTTGCAGAATTAACTATCGTTTCTTCTCCTGCATCTGCATCGCGAGTGTCTATATCGCTGTAAATAGCCCCTAAAATCAAATTTCGGTCTGCCAAAATCACACACACCAAATCATCGGTGTGGTAAGGGAAATCTACTTTATTCTTTCCGGTAGATGGCTGCAAAATATAGCACTCATACACCGCATTGCCATGCTCCTCTACTTCCACGTTGGCGGTGGTGTCATTCAGCGATTTTATCTTTCCAAATACTATCATTTTTGAAGTGCTATTTCGGTTTCAAATAATACATCTCTATCTATTTGATGGCGAGCCTCCTTAACTACATATTTACCGTTAATGTTACCGGCATCGGTTAGCTCTACCGCCACACCTGCTAAAAGCCGCACATCTCCGGCAAGCCGCAAGCGTATATCTACTTCTTTTTTTGCTCTGTTTTCCAGCCATTTGGTGGCTCGTTTGGCTGCATCTTCGTTGCTATCCACTTGCTCGTATATCGTTGCCGTAGAGCCTTCTCCACCTGCATTGGCAACACCGCTATACAGCTTCTTCTTTTGAGCATCATACCAGCGAACTTCGCACTTTGCAAACCTGCCTTCTGCCTTACTTTCATAGTCCCAATCTACCACATCATTCAGGCTTATTTTTAATGAATTTGAATTGCGCAGCTTACTGTATTCGTAAGATACAAGATTACCTCCTTCAACCTTTAGTATGTAGCCGTTGCGGTGGCATTGCTGCATTAAATATTGAAGATTGGCGGCATTTTGATTACCAACCACATTGCCGCTCACATTGCCTTTTAAAGTTAATCCTAATTGACTTGCAACCGTATTTGCAAGCGTTTGCAGCGACTGGCTTGCGCTGCTTCTTTTTGGCGTAGTTACAATGTTTTTGGGCGAAGTGCTTAACGCCTTAATTACACACCTGCTGCCGCCTCTGCTGCCACTCATACTAAATTCATCTACCCAAAATGTTTGTGTGTCTAAAAGTGCGCTGCCTTCTACCCCCAAATACACTTGCATGGTATCGCCTGCAAGCGGCATCCACGCTTTTAAAAAGTTTTGTTCATGGTCTGCAAAAGTTATAGATAGCGAACCTGCTCTACCCTCCAAACAATCTGTAAACTCTATACGTTCAACCAAATCGCTTAGGTCATTCGTTACATCTTTACCCTCATATATTATGCTGAATACTGCTTTCATTTTATCTCCAAGGCGGTAAACTTTCTTTATTTATCAATGTTACATCTTCCACACTATCGCGTACATACACCACAGTACCGGGAGCGGCTTCTTCGTAGGTGGGCAAATGGCGATTGTCAAGCACAAGCAGCGGCACTAAATTAGTATCGCCCCAGTATTTGAACGCAATAGTATCTAACCTTTCGCCCTCTTTAGTTGTGTGTTCTATGTACATCATTTTTTAAAAAATTACATTCACAGGATAATTACTATACACTTGGTGTGTTTTCTCGTTTATTTTTTTTGTTGCCTGCCGTTTTGTTTTTGAGCCTTTGCCCTTTGCTACCTTTTTCTTTTCGGTTAAAGCAACGGCACTCCGTGCGGCAAATTCTTTAATGTTTAAATCAAAATCATACTGAGTAATCGTTCCGTTTGGCAGCGTTCTTTTAATCGAATCGCTTATACTTACTATCTTGTATTTGCCTTTATACAAGCCATTTACAAATATCAAATCAAACGCATCGCCACTAAGCAGCATTTCTTCAAGCTGGTTAATTACTTCGCTAATTTTATCACCTAAATAGTAGTGTAGCGATACGCGCAAGGTTAGCTCATTCAGTTTAGCGCCAACCGAGCCAAGAAGAGGCTTTCCGGTAGCAATGCTATACTCTGCATAATCGTAGCCGCGAGCGCCTTCAAACGCATGTAAGCCGCCCATTACAGGCAGCTTTAAATTCCCAAATTGCAAATAATCTCTACTATCTCTAATCATGGCTAATTGTACGAGCCTCTGCCATCTACTCTGTTTACTCTGTTGGTGGCTGCGGCTATTTCTTTTTCGTTTAAATTTAAGTGCGAGTGTATCACTATTTGCTGCGGACTTCCTTGTGTATCTGCTTTGTGGCGCTCAATCATTTTATTGATGTTTTCGTTATCAAACTCCGCGTTTTTCTTTCGCTCGTTGGCATCTGCGATATCTTTTAAGGTGCTAAACTCCCAACCTATATTTCCAAATGCGTTACCAACACCGAAAGTATTCACAAGTTTATCGCCAAAATTGTTTTCGCTCATAAGCGCAATCTGCTTATCCTTTTCGGCTTTCGCCATCTCCATAAATGCTTCCTTCTTCATATCTGCAAGTGCTTGCGCCATTGCTAAATCATCAAGTCCTTTCGCTACTTTTGCATATATGCCGGGCAAATCTTGCATGGTAGCCTTCTCTACATTTATGTTCTTCAGATATTCTGGATATTCAGATTTTAATTTTCGCAAAGCGCCTCTAAATTCTTCGCTGCCTTCTCGCATTTTGCGCAGCGCTTCCATTTGCTCTTTTAGTTCTGCTTTCTTTTCAAGCGTACTTTCTTGCGCTCGTTTTTGGGCTTCAATATTTAGCCTATTTTCGTAAGCAACCGCATCGGCTGCACGTTTCTTCTGCCATACATAGTAAGCCACACCTGCGGTAAGCGCTGCAATTACCGCAACCGCTCCAAGCGCAATGTTTGCAGCCATTGCAGCGTTCCAAGCATACTGCTGCAAAGTTACCGCGCTCAAACCTCTTGCCAATGCCTGTGCTGCCGGGCTTGCTTTGGCAATGTTGGAGTAATATGCCACTATATCGCCAGTAACCATAGCTTTGGTAAGTGTAGCCACCACATTAGTAAACTGCACCGCCTTTGTAGCTGCGCCTACCATGCCAGCGCCCAAAAACCAAAACCCTTTTGCAACATTAAAAACAGGCACTGCAACCGCTCCAAGCAGCAAGCTGCTTGCTACTAATTTAGATAGTGCCGGGTGTGCCTTTACCGCTTCGCTCGTAAATGCCGCAAATGGCGTTACCAGCTCTTTTACCATAGATGTAATAAGCGGCAATCCGTGTATAGATAATTCGGTTAAACTTTGCTGCATTTCACCAATGGCGGCATCAAACCTTCCTCCAGATGTAGTGCTTATCTTTTCCGTCATTTGGTAAAAAGCACCACCTTCTTGCGTGGCAAGCTGCAACGCCTTTTCAAAATCTTTAAACTTAATTTTCCCTTCGCTTGCAAAATCAAATACTTTGTCTGCGGTAGTATTGAGCGCCTTTGCAAAGTACTCCATATCGAAACCTCTGTTGGTCATCTCTTTTATATCTTGCGAGTACAGCGTTTGCTGCGAACGAAATATTGCAAACTTTTGTGCAAGCTCCGGCAATGTAATTGTACCTAAGCCTTGCGCCACATCGCTAAGCATCATTAGCTTTTCGCGCATCACATCGGCATCTTTGTAATGGTTCATTAAAGGTGTGGCTGCCGCAAATGTTTCGCGACTATTGTAAATTGTTTTGTTTGCAAAGTCGTTTAACTCTGCAATCATTATTTTGGCTTTATCGGCATCGCGCAAAAAAACATTAAACCGCATGTTTGTTTTCTCAAACTCCATGCCGAGCTTAGCAAAGTACCCACCCATTGCCACAGGTATGGCATTTTGTAAACTAAAAATTTTTGAAAAAGAATCGCTCGCCCGGCTAAACGAGTGCTGAACGCGGTTAGCGTTTTGCTCCAAGGCGGCAAAAGCACCGCCCGTGCGGTTTATTGCCGATAATACTACCGATAAAGAAAAGGTTGCTGTTGCACTCATAATGTGGCTATTTCTTTCGCCCAGTAATTAAATTCGCTAATAGTAAATGCAAGCAGCGTTTCGGGCTTAAAGCCGCTTACCCTTGCGAAGTAGATAACTGCTTTGCCAATGCCGTCAAAGCCCCGCCAAACAGTGTGTCTTTTAGCAAAAAAAAATCATCTATACTCAGAGCTTCCACATCTTCCATAGCAAGCTGCTTCCCGTCAAATGTGCATATTTGAGCCATTAAAGCGGCTTCAAACTTAGCGCCTTCGGTTGCTCCGCTTACCCGTTGCGCCTGCACCATATCCGCAACCAGCGGTTCGCGCATATCTACCTCGTTGTACTTAGGTGAGGTGCTTTCTTTCTTTGTAATTTTCATAACTGTTTTAAAAGAGTTTTAAACTTGTTTTAAATAGGTAGCGTAATGGTTATTACCGAAGGTTTACCTGCTGCCAAATCAATGCTATCCAATGCCGAAGAATCGGCAGCCGCATTTATGTTGTTTGTCTTGCTTCTATACCAATTATCCAGCGCGTATTCGTAAGCCTCCATTTCATCAATGGCATCGCGCACAGGGTTAGTTACGTCAATTACAAGTGCAAAACCAAAAACGTAAAACGTATCGCCTCCGCTACATTCGCTCACCTGCCTCAATTCCATTCGCTCCAAGCGGCTCATGTATGCGCTGCCGCTTTCTGCTCCACGCTCCCAGTTAAAAGTAAGCGCAGCTATGCGCATGGCTTCCAACTCTTTCTTTTTGCCGTTTTTTAGCTCTTCGAGCGTGGCGGGTATTACCTCCCACTCGCTGCCGCTCCATTGCTGCTTAGGGTTTGTGAGCAAGGCTGTTCGCTGCTCTTCGGTTATTTCAATAAAATTATCATCGGGCGTTAAGCCGCCAACTTCGGTATCGTAAAACCCCTTAAATTCGTAAGTTAGTTCGTCTATTATGGCGTATAGCATCTTATAGCTTTTCAGTAATTATGTAATGAACTCTGCAAATAATACTTCCCGGTATAAAAGACCGTACTCTCGCAGGAAATGAAGACAATACACCTGCCGAAGGATAACCATCTAAACACACACTTAAATCAGCATAAGCATCTACATGCTCCACCGTTAAAAGTATTCGGTGCTTTGCCGGGTCAAATACAAACGAGCTTGGCAAATAAACAGTTAGCACATTAGTTCCTGAACTAACATAGGTATCAGGACTTACCCCACTTCTTATCACCTTGTGCGTAATACCCAACTTGTTTAGCCATGTAGCGGCATCGGTAATGTTGTTTCCGGTTTTGTTTGCCTTGTCTAAAATTAAACCTGCTACCGCGCTGCTAAGTCCGCTAACCATCGGTTCAAGTTCATCACCAGGGTCCCAACCTGCAAATATACTCACAAGCTGCGGCAGCGTTTCTACAGTGCCACCGCCCAAGCCAAACACCTTACCTTCTGCATCTGCCATGCGCAAGTGCAAATTCTTGGTGCGCAGCGCAAGCAGGCTAAGAGGTATATTATCCACACCTCCCACGCCTCCTTGCACAAGGTCGGTTTCTTCAAAGCCTTGCACGGCTTCGTTCCAATCTACCGTTGCGGCATCTGTTTCGTCTATATCGTACATAATTCTTACGCGTTAATTCTAAACCCGGCAGTTAAATCTTTACCTCCCACAACCAAAGTATTGCTAAAGGCATCAAAAGAAAGTACAGGCTTTCCGCTATCGGTTACAGAGCAAGCCCAAACGCTCATAATGAGTGTAAATTCGCTCATTTCGTTTGCCTTAAAACCTCCGAGCGGTATGTTTTTACCAATGCCCGTTACGGCAATAGTGATGTTTTCTTCGGTGGTTCTGCCTGCTTGTGTAAAACCTTCTTTGTTGCCTCTAAAAATGAGCTTGCACGGCTTGGTTATATCGGTTAGCTTTTTAAACTCATCTGCAAATATCGAGTTGAATTTAATCTGCACTTCCAATTTCTCCACGCCTGCCGGAAGCTCTATATCGCTTAACATTCCAAGCGATTTAAAATCAGACATTTTATACTTAAAATCGGGAAAGGTAATTTCGGAAAATTTACCTGCAATCTTTCCTCCTTCCACATACACATTGCCGTTGGTTACTTTATACGCTACCATCTTTTTTTATTTTAAAAACGTTTTAAAAATTTATTGAAATAATTGCTCCAAATACTGCACGTTTAAATAGCTTTCGTAAGTAAGCCTGTCTAAACTTGGGTGGGCGCAGAAATCGTAAGAGAAAACAAACTGCCCTGCTTGCACATTGGCAATCGGGTTTTTCGCTTTTTCGTACCAAATGTTAGCGTCCAAAATAGCACCCTGCGCTTTCATGGTGTTAAAGTAGTTCTGCACGCTGGCAACTATAAAATCAAGCGCAGCATAGCCAATGTTTTTATCCATAAAGCTAAGCGATTCTCGTTGTATGGTTTCTTCTATCACATCTTCCACAATAGAAGCTGCAATCATGCCTTTTAGGCTCGCATCAGTTGGGAAAGCAGCCGTCCAGTTGCCCCACAGGCGTGTGCCGTTGCCTTGCGTTTTAAAAATAGTTACAATGCCCTTGGCGTTCAAAAGTTGGTTATCTGCTCCGCTATCTGTAAGGCTGCCAATAATAGCTACTGCAGAGCCTTTTACGTTGGTAAGTTCGCGGTTGCTCGGACTTTGCCAAAAGCCAACATCTTCGTGTGTGGCAATAAATTCGGCAGCCAGCAACTGGCTCAAAGGAGCTTGCACATCTACGCCAAAATCTTCGTTAAGCACCAACATGTTTGGAAAGCAAAGTATTACACGCTTATCGCTGTAACTGTAATTGGTATTGCGCGAAATAATCGCATCTACCACACTTGCCGCGTAAATATCAATAAGCGCCTTTGCCTTTAGCGTTGCGGCTACGGAGCGCATTTTAGCACCAATGCTTAGCACTTGCGAGTAGCCGGGTGCAATTATGAAATTCGGCTTCATGCCAAATTTGGCTTCGGCTGTTTTTAGCAACTCAATACCCGCAATTAGTTTGGCTTCTAAGCCGCTTAAAGAGTTACCCAAAGCTCCGAGCGATTCCTCGTTTATTTCGGTGTAGTACTTGTTTGATTCTACGCCCACAGCAGTGCCATCGAGCATATCAGACTGGTCTGTGGCATCTGCCACGTTTAGTACTATTACCGGAGCGTTGCCGTCTTTATACAGCGATTTTAAAGCGTTTAAAATCGTTGTACCGGGAAGGTCTAAGCCATACTTTGCTTCTGCCTGCTCCAAATTGGTAACGAGTGTTAGCTCATTATCGCCTTCGGCAGCAACACCCACCAATGCCACTAATGATGTTTCGCTGTTGCGGAAAATCTTTAGCGTGTCTTTTTGTTTAATTTCTACTCCGTGTAAGTAGCTCATAGCTTTTATTTTTTTTAGTTATTATGAAAATAAGCGGCATCAATGCCCGTAATTTTATTGTTGTATTTAATTGCTATCCGCACGCTGCCAACTGTATCGGTTGGCATAAACAATACTTGCTTCACATTTACGCGAGGCTCGTAAGTGTTTATTTGGTTAGTTATTTCGAGTGCCATAGCCATTTTATCTAAACTCTTATCGAGCAGCAAGTGCGAGCCAACGCCCATGCTCGGCAAAAAAGGCACATCGCCTTTATTGGTAAGCAATATGGTGCGTATGCACTGCGCAATACTTTCATCATTCTGTGCCGCTAAAATTATATTCATGCTGCTCTAAGGTTAAATCTAATTCGGTTGGTGCAGGGTACTCGCTTTCTGCTCCTTTTACCAAAATGCTTTTAAATCCTAATTTAATGCCATACTGCCAAACACCGTTATGCTCACCAAGCATATCTTCTTGCACAAACTGTATGCCGCTTGTGGCATTGGTTAGCCTTTCGCCATACAAGGCATTGCGAAGCTCGGTAGTGGTGTAGTATAAGCCTTGCGCTCCTGCCTCTTTGCCGCGCAAACGCCTAAACACCAGTATTAACTCCATCTGCACATCGCTCGGTTGAAACACTTGCTCAGCATCGCCCTCGCTGTATTTTGTACGTTCGTAACGCACCAGCACTTCGCCCACTTGGTGTTTTAAAAAATATTGCTCCGGTCGCTCGGGATAAGGCAACACTCCACACCACGGAGTGGCTGCGGAAATGGCATTTATCAATTCTTGCTCCCAAACTTCTTGCATATCTTTTATTTAGCTTCTTGTGTTTCTCCAATTACATACTGCAAGCCTTTAAGCGTTGCCACCAACCAACTCACCGCAATGCCTGCCAGCACCTTCCATTTATCGCTAAGTACATCGGCAGGTATTGCCGCTACTGCACTTCCTGTTGCAGGCACTATAATCAATATCATGGCGTTTACAAACCTTGTGTAATACCACTTTGCACTTCGTTTATTCATCTCTTACCAATGCGTAGATTATGTAAACTTTAAAATACGTGCCGGAAGGTACTTCCCAAACAGCCTCCCCGTCTGATAAATACAGGGGTCCTTTCCTGTAAGAAATATCAATACCATTTTCTAGTCGTTCAAACACAAAATTAGGTTCGTCCACATTCAGGGGAGATGAAAAGCAGATGACCCCACGCCCTATTGATACAGTATCTCCGGTAACGAGCGCCATATAACCAACTGTATCGGTCACTCCACCAATTCTCACCCCATATACAGAGAAAACATCATAATGAAAGCCATAGGGAGCAGTGTCTAGTGCCAAAACATAACCTGTGTAATCCGACCAGTTAGCTATTTGCGCACTATCCACAGTTACCATTTTGGAGTAGATTTTAATGGCGGCAGTATCTGCATTTGCATTTGCATTTAGCTTCTTTTTGCCAACTATGCCGTTGTTTATAGTTAGCACACTATCGCTGCCGCTTACAGGCAGCTTGCTAAGCTCCAAGTGGTTCTCTACGCGCACGCCTTTAAACCGTATGGTATCGGGGTAGTAGTATTTATAGGGTTTCATGTTGTAGTAAAACTGCGCAGATGCTTGCATTGCGCACACTACACACACTATTAAGTACAATGCCTTTTTCATGTTTTTTCTTCGTTTTTTTTAATTTTTATTTCGTTTACTTTTAAGCATTAAATAGCCAAATGTTATGTTGGCAACGGCAACGAGCATTGTGCATACTATACTAACTATTTGCACCAAAGGGTCGCTGCTTGTTACTGCCGGTGTGGCGCTCACGCCCACGCTGGTTAATCCGTACATTACAGTATCTACTACTATTGTTTGTGTTGCGCTCATGGCTGTTTGGTGCTACTTGCATGGCAGCTTTCGCCACCATGCTTTCGCGCTTATCGGTGTTTGTATTATGAGTTAATTTTGTAGCTTAAAAAATCGCGGTTGCACCTTTAGAGCCTTGCTTACGCCATAGCACTCTACGCAACCTTTCACACTATCGCTTTGTTGGCTGTAATCGCTTGTGAATGCACAAGTAACACACGATTGAGCCAAAGCCGGGAATAGCAACACCACTGCCAGTATTTTGCCTAATGGCTTCAATGCCCTTATTAAATAGCCTATCGCTGCTCCAAGTGTAAGCACCAGTGCGCCTATCCAACTTATCCAGCTTTCCGGTGAAGAGGATAACGGCTTTTGGTTTACCGCTTGCGCAGCTTGCAGCAGCAAGCTCTTGAACTCCGGGTCGCTCACCGATTTTGCAACAACTTGCAGGCTATCGGCAAACGTTGCCACTTTGGTGGTGTTAAGAATTTCGCCAACGGTTGTAAGTTCATAATCTTGGTGAGGCATTGCTACCACTACCTGCTCGGGCTTTTCGACCTGCGTTTGCGCGTTTGTTGTTTGCGCGGCAAGTGCCGTAAATGCAATTAAAATTGCGGTTAAAAAGTTTTTCATTTCGTTTTTAAGTTGGTTTAAAAAATGTTTGTTTTAAAAGTTGTTCGATCTCCAAAAAGAATTTGATTTCCTCCGTTGTTGCCGCTTGTGGTTTCTACCTTGTCGGCATCAAGCACAATTACGCCTCTTTGTATATCTTTAAGCAGCGCCAAAGTTTGCGCGTGCAGCTTTAGCAAGGTGTCCGGCACATTTAAAGCATCTCTGCGTTTGTACAGCATGTACTTCATTACGTCTTTTACAATGCCTTTAAAGAACAAATCGGGCGAGGCAACAGGCAGTACATATCTGCCGCGCAAATAACCGTGTATTAAGCCAACAGCATCTTCGTTTACTGCAAGCAACAAAGCTGCTTGCTCGGTAGCATCTTTATTGTCCGTAAGGTCAAATAAATCACGCTCCGTAAGTATAGAATTAAGTTCTTCTTGCGATAGATACTGCATGGTTATTTTTTTAAAAAAAGTGCCGGGAAAATCCTCCCAAAAAAACCCGGCACTATGCGATATATTACCTACTCAACCGGAGGCACGTATGCCGCAAATTTTAAGCCTTTTAGTCTTGCCACGGCTTTGTCGCGGTAAAGTGCAGAATCCAAAATGAAATCTACATGCGACTTGTAGAAATTCGATTGCTGCACCATATCGTAAGCCTTTAAGCCTTCGCGTGTGGTAAAGAAGCTAAAGCCTGCACGCTCTTCAAAAGAAGCCACATAAAGGCTGCAAGTATCGGCAGAAGTACCTACCGTTTCGTTAAACGGCAATACTGTTTGTCCGTTTGCTTCAATATCTACCAATGGCACACCATTATACACAGGAATTTTCTTTCCAAAAGTAGTGTCGGTGTATTGGATATACTCACGAGCAATCGTATTTAAACGGCTCAATGCCTTGCCATTCAAAATAACTACTTTGTTTATGCCTTTGCAGGTAGCAATTACCTCATCTAAACGCTCCAAAAACTCTTGCTGCGATGCTCTTGCGTTATCGCTATTGCCAAGAATTACTTCTAAGCCATTGGCTGCTGCGGTAATTATTTGCCCGCCTGTGGATAGCTTTTTTAAACCGTTAAATTGGGTTGGCGTAATGGCTGAATCGCCATTCACAAGCGTGTCGTTAAAAATGTTTGCCAATCCCGGAGCTAATCTGCTTAATTGTGCAGTAAACTCGCTTGGTATATCACTGCCCATCAGCTCGCGAGCCACGTCCACCTTTATTTCTTCACCAATTAGCTTTCTGCCGCTTGTGAAGTAGGAAGGCGATAATACTTCGCCTGTGTATGGGCTATCCAACGCACGCGCTTCGGCACTTACACCGTCTTGCTCTTTACGTTGCGAAGTAGCATCGCCACTTCCTTGAAAGAACTCCACATATAAATCAAGTAATGGCGAGTAACGCAACATGCGTTCAAGCAACAATGCCGTGTTGGCATTCCCCGATGCTATTTGTCTTATGTTCACTTTTTAAAATTTTATTTGGTTTAAAAATTTATGCGTTTTGTTTTTTAATGCTTTCAAAACGTTTGCGGGCTTCCTCTTCAGCAGCTTTGTAAACGTCTTTTGGCTTAGCTGCAAATGCAGCATCATCTGCATCGGTTACGCTGCCTTGCTTTACGTTGGCAGCAGGTGCAGCAGGTTTTAACTCGGCAATCCAAGTTTTAGCCAAATCCACATTGCTTTTAATTAGGTTTGTGCCAAAGTCCATTTTGGCTTTAGCATCTTCTGCCGATAGCTTTAATGCTTCTACTTTGGTTTTAAGTTTAGCTTGTAAAGCCTCCGTTTCTTTTTTCTCGAAATCGGCAACTTTTTGCTTTAACGCGGCTAACTCTGCATTAGCTTTGCTGTCTTCTTCTTTTTTCTGAAATTCAGCAATTTGAGCATTGGCAGCATCTAATTGCTGCTGCAACTTTTTTAAATCTTCACTCATTGGTGTTTCTTTTTTTATGTTGGAAAAAATTAAACTCTTAAACTTCTCAAACCAAGCAGGGGTTTCGGTTTCGGCTTCAAAATTTATATTGTCGCCAAAGCAAACAATGCCGCTTTTTTCTTCGGCTGAAAAATTTTGAAAGTTATTTTCAGCAACGGCTGCCGTGCGCACAAGCCCGATGTGCGTAATTGCTCCTTGCAGCAAGCGAACAGAAATTTTATCTTGTTTAGTAGCTTTTAATGCCTCTATGGATTCTGCACTAAATTCGGCATCGCTTCTATTAAAACCAATGCTTTTTTTGCCGTTTTCTTCGTAAATAGAAATTGCAGATTTTGGCAACCAGCCAACTATTGGCAAATCGTTTTTAGGATGCCCGATTACAAAGGGCAATTTGCCGGCACCAACGGTAGCTGTGTGTATTGCAGCCACATCTTCGTTAGAGAAGGTTAAGCCGTTGTGCGTGCCTGCCGTAAATAAACGAAATTTCATGCTGCAAAAAAAAGCGTTGCGCGTGGCGCTTTTTAATCAATACGCTGAAAAAATAAACCCCTGCCAATGATTTTATTTTGCACGGAAAAAGCGCACATACATGAGTAGAGGAGATTATTTGGAGCAGGCGAAGAGGCTATATATTTATGAGCATAAAACGTTTGTGGAAATTAGTGAAATAATTCCTGTGAGCGATAAAACCATACGCAAATGGGCGAAGGAGTTTAATTGGTTTGCAATAAAAAAAGATGTACTCACCAACCAGAAAACAACATTGCTGCAAGCGGAGTATGTAACCAAGAGCTTAGGCGAATTATTAAGCGAACAATTAGCAAAAAAAGAAATGCCGAGTATTCCGGCATTGCAAGCCTATCGCGGACTTGTGCGCGAACTAAAAGCCGCGAAAGACTTCGATAAACAAAAGGAAAAAGAAGCCGAAGAGCAGCAGCAGAAACCCGATTTAAAAGAGATTACCAAAGCCGCCATAAAACAAGCATTTAGCTAATTATGAATTACTCAAAATTTGGCTTTTTGCCCTATCAGGTTGCCTATTTAAAAGATAAATCGCAAATAAAAATTTACGAGAAATCGAGGCAGGTGGGCATTAGCCGCACACAGGCTTTTGAAGATGTGGAAGATGCAGGGATTAACGCACTTTACGATGTTTGGTTCTCCTCAAACAGCGATAGCAATGCGCGTGAATACATAAGGTATTGCAAGCGTTTTGCAGAAACCTTGCAAATGGTTGTAAACGACCTTACAAGCCACGACTTTGTGAGCGATACAACTATTTACTGCATTGAGTTTACAAACGGCAAACGCATAACTGCTGTTAGTTCTAATCCTGAGCAGCTTCACGGCAAAAACGGCAAAATAATCTTAGATGAATTTGCACGTAGAGATAGCGAATTTGATGTGTGGGAAGCAGCATCGCCAGCCGCATTAATTTGGGGGCGACCAATGCGCATAATTAGTACGCACAACGGCAATAAGTCAATGTTTAAAGGCTTCATAAGCCGC
Organism: Chitinophagales bacterium; assembly: GCA_019638515.1. NCBI lineage: Bacteria > Pseudomonadati > Bacteroidota > Chitinophagia > Chitinophagales > Chitinophagales bacterium. Next base: position 622,974 of record JAHBTS010000002.1, read on the forward strand.
ATACACGAAGGCAAATTAAAGTGGAAGCACTTTAAAACTTCTATACACGATGCCGTTGCGCAAGGCTTGGCAGATAAGGTTGAAGGCAAAAAGCTAACACCAAAACAACGCCAAAACTGGTTAGATAATCTGCGCGAAACGGTTGCCGATGAGCAAGTGTGGCAGCAGCAGTTTTGCTGCGTTCCGGCAGAAGATGCCGCGTCTTTTATTCCGTACTCTATAATTGAGCTAAACGCCCGAAATACGCTGCTTTCTTTGGAAGAGTTAAAGAAGTGCCGAAGCCTGTATGGCGGCATTGACGTTGGACGTTTTAAAAACCTTACGGTGTTTTGGATTGCAGAGCAAACAAACAAAAACGCGCTAACCGTGCGGTATATTTTAACCCTGCAAAACATTGACTTTCCAACACAAGAAAGGGAAATAAGCAAGCTGATTAAGCAACTGCCAAACCTGCACCGCGTTTGTACGGATAAAACGGGCATGGGTATTGGTCTTACCGATTATCTTCAAAAAACATTTGGCACTGCACGTATAGAAGGTGTTACGCTTACGCAAGCAAACAAAGAGGCGTTAGGTTTTAGAGTTAAAAAACTAATGGAAGATAACGCTTTCGGTTTGCCAAACGATAACGCCATAAAAGAAGATTTTAGCAGCGTAAAACAAAGCACTACAAGCGGTGGCAACATTAGGCTTATTGCAGATACTGATGCCGATACCGGAAGCCATGCCGACTACTTTTGGGCAGCAGCATTAGCAGCCGAAGCATGGGCAATTATGCCCTTTGTAAAATTTGAAGTTGGCACACCAAGCAGCAATTTGCAAGAGCATTTTAAATACAGTTTAAAAGGATTTTCAAAAGATTTTAAAAGTTAAGTTATGGAAGCAATTCAACATGGTTTCTTTGCAACCGAGTTTGTGCCAAAAGAAATCTTCGATAGATATGGCGTTAATTCTTGGTGGTTTATTGATGAACGTATTGTGAGGATAAACGCAGAGCTAAAGAAGGATTTTAATCGAGCCGTAATTATCAATAATTGGAGTGTGAAAGGCACACGCCAATACTGCGGCTACCGACCGCCTACAAGTATTATCGGAGGCAAAAACAGCCAGCACAGGCATGGCAGAGCTTCCGATACTATTATTTCAGGCATTCACGCAAACGAGGTGCGCGAATGGATAATGCAGCACAAAGAACGATACATGCAGCTTGGACTTACCACGCTGGAGCATCAAGATTTTGCGCCAACTTGGGTACACTTAGATTGCCGTTGGACTGGATTAAACGATATTTTAATTGTGAAGCCATGAGCGGTATAAGTGTACAGTTTAACGAAAGCGACTGGCTAAAGCTGCGAACTATGCAGCGGCAACTGCCCTCGTTTATAGAAGAAACGAGGTTGCGCAGAGCCGTGGGGCAACTACTCGCAAGCGGAGGCAAGCGAAATATAAACGAAGGTTCGCCCGATGGCATTGCAAGCTATGCGCTTTTAAGCCCTAAAACCGTTGCCAAAAAAGGCTTTTCGCTGCCGCTTATTGGCGCAAAACAAAAAGGTGTAATGAGTGGTGTACTGCGCAACTCCATTAGCTACGAATTAGGCAAAGGCGATACTATCTATTTAACGGCAATGGACTATGCCAAATATCACCAGTTCGAGAACAGAGGCAAGTCCACCGCGCCACACCGCCCGATTTTTACCATTAGAAACAGCGATGTGCCTGATATTATGAGGTTTGTAACCGATGCCTTTACAAGACGAATGAATAAACTTTCAAAATAAAATTTATGCCAAAACAAGAAAAAATAATTACTGCCGAAAACATAAATAGCGCACTAAAAGTATTGCCTAATCCATCTGCGGTTTTAAGTTCAAAATCGGCAACGGTAGAGCTTTACCACAAGGTAGCAAAACAGCATGATATATTTAGCCGTTCGCAGAATTACAAAGATGCTATAAGCGGCATGGCGGTTACATCTACAAGCAATTTCTTTCAAAAATACATAAGCACCAAAGGCATAAACTTTAGAGAGTTAATTCGCTGGGTAGTGAGCGCTCGCGATTACGGCTATGCGGTTATAGAGATTACTGCTTACGATATTGTGGAAGGCAAAACCGTGCCTACCAAATTTAAACTTTGCAAGCCCGAAAGATTTGCAATAGGCACTAAAGGCGAATTGCGCTATTTAGCCAAACATGCAGGACCCGAAGGCATAGATATACAAGCCGATTATCCAAATAAATTTATTTGGGTAAAAAACGAAGCAAGCGATAATTCGCCTTACGGTATTGCGCTGCTGGATATTGCTTACTGGATAGCAGTAGGCTTAAACGGCAACTACGAAAGTATTATCACTTTAAGCGAATACGATGGCGCTGATAAATGGGTTGGCTACTACAATCCCGATGCCACGCCTGCCGAAAAATCAGAAATGCTCAACTCGCTTTTGACGCTCAAAAAAAACAGCGTTGCAACCTTGCCGCAAGGCTCACAAGTAGAGGCAATAGAGTATAAAGGCAGAACCTCCTCCAGCGAGCTTTACGGTAATATAGATGAAATGTTTTTGCGCAAAATAGAACACCTTTGGTTTGGCACAGACTTAATGATGCAGGTGCAAGGCAAAGGCGGCTACAGCAGCAGCAATACAGGCTTTAACATTCGCGAAGATGCTTTGGCTCAAGGTGTAAATTTGGTGCGCGATTGCTTTGAGCAAATAAACCAATTTATCGCTTCTATAAACGGCTCTTTATTGGAAGATATAGGGCTTAATTTAACCAGTCCGCGAAGCGTAACTAAAGAAGAAGCCGAAGTTGATAATATCTACTTCCAAATGGGCTTAAAACCTACCAAAGAGTTCTTCGTAAACAGAGGCTACTCGCCAAGCGAATTTGAAATAGGAAATCCAATTTCGGCATTGCCGGGTAATGCGGAGTTTTCTTCCCGTGATTTAGATACGCTTTTCGACAACTTCTTCCCAAAGTAGAAAGCCCGTCTATCGCCTTCATAGGCGGGCTTAGCAGCCTCTTGTACGAGGCTTTGTGGCATAGTTGGACACAAGGGCAGGAAAGTGTTTTAAAAGCCTTAAAACGCAATATTTCGTTTTCCGAAAAAAAGCACGGAAAGCCTTTTAATACTTTGCAGCTAAAAAGCGGCAACATTGATGCTGCGAAATGGCTTAAATTTCAATCGTTTACAACGGCAGTTGTGGAAGATGAAAAGCTGCGACTAAACATAAAGAAGTCGCTCGAAGAGGCGTTAAAAAACGGACTTACCAAGAAAGATTTTTTGAAGGCTTTGCCCAAAAAATTGGCGGCATTTAAAGGCAAGCTAAAAACCACCTTTGAAACCAATCAGGCATTGGCGTTTGGCGCTGCACAGCAAGCCAAAATGATAGAAGTATCTGATGACTTTCCGTATTGGCAATATAGCGCGATTATGGATAGCGTTACACGCCCGAGCCACGCGGCACTGCACGGTAAAATATTTAAAACAGGCGACCAAAGGTTTTACCCTCCAATAGGCTTTAATTGCAGATGCACAGCCATACCGCTCACAGCTTTGCAAGCCGAGCGAATAAACCCGAATTATTTTGTTTCCGAAAAGCAAAACATAAACGAGCCTTTGCAAAACAGCGAGTTTATAGGCAATAAACAAAAAAATTTCGTGAAATGGATAAAAAGCCGAGCCGAAGAAGCCGAGCCGAAAACAAAGACTTTGCTGCTAAATGCCGCGAAGGAACTTTTAGTCAATATCAATACGCTCAAGTGATGTGGTGAATGGCACTACGCAAGTATCCATATAATTGCGCAAAAATTTGCGGCTTGCGCCTGCACCTTCGTATATAGAAGCCTTTATGAAGTATCGGTAAAGCAAAGCAGGTTTTGGGTCTATTTCGGGGAAAATAACTGCAAGCCGGGCTTTTCGGTAATATTCTTGCACAGAATCTAAGTAGCGGCTGTTGGAGGTAGTTTTGTAAAGCTCCATATACTTGCTGCCTGTGGTAAGTATGGCAGAAGCCCTCAAAGTGTCCACATAATTATAGTTACTGGCAATTACCTCTAAAGATTTTAGTTCTTGAATATCTATTTCGCCATCTCCCTTAAATGCCCTATCCAAAATATACTGGCGTTGCACCTGCTGCATTTTGCGCATGTTTGCCGCCTGCTCCGAGCAAGCCGCAAGCAGCAATAGTGTTGCTGCTATAATTACCGTAGTTTTCATTTTTAAAATTGGTTTTAAATTGAATTAAAATTGAAATTAAAACATTAACCTTTATTGCCGGATTGGCTGCTGTAACTGTGCAATGTTTTTGCAAAATCCGAGCTAACTTTTTCTTTATCTATTACAAAAACATGAACGCCAACGGCATCGCACAGCTTTAAGAAGTTATCTAAAGAAAGTGAATTTTTGGCTGATAACATTCGGCTTACGTTTGGCTGCAAAAGCCCTGTTTTATCGGCTATTTGCGAGTGTGTGATATTACGCGATGTAGCTACCCTGTGGAGGTAGCTACATAACGCTTGGCGTTGAATTTGAACTTTTGGATTGGAAATATCATTCATTGCTTTCGTTGCTTTTGGCTTCGTCAATAGCTTTTATTTCTTCGGCAAAATTCTCCATAATCCAAGAAACTACACTTTGTTCTTCCGGTATTTCAAAAGCTTCTCGAGTACCATCTGTGGTAGGAGATAAATGATGCTTAGCTATTTCTTCGCCTCTGTACGAAATTCTTGTGTAGCCTTCCAATGCTTGTTTGATTATTATTTCACTCATTTGGTTTGATTTTGTTGGTTAATAATTAAACTTGGGTTGTTTTTTATGTTTTAATGTGGCTGGTATTTCACCAGCCACATTTCCAGTTGTAACCTCATAAAATCTCAATTAAAGATGGGCAAATGTGTGTAAAGCTATTTTTGCCATTAGAAACTATAATAATATTCCCGTTTTGAACGGAAATTGATGGCGTTTCTTTTTTTGATGCTTTAAAATAAAATTTATCTTCCAAATCTTCCTTTGAAAGAGTTCCAAAGTAACTTACAGATTTTCGCGACACACTCCAATGAGCTTTCAAATCCACTTCAATGCCCTTTACAACTACTTTCATTGTTTCGGGGTTCTCAGCTATTATTTGCTCCCAAACTTGATCAACATCATTACGATTACTTCCACTATAGCCAACGTGTGATGTAGCATTTGGCAATGTTGCGTAATCAATCTGTGGGTTTAGAATTTGGTTCTTAGTTCCGCTTCTGAGGTTTGAAATTTGCGTTTTCATTTTGTGTTGTTTTTTGTTTTAAATGATAATGCAAAAGTAATATCAATTTTGATATTGTCAAGTGGTTAATTGTTAAAAATTAAACTTAGGTTGTTTTTTAACAATTAAATTTATGGTGAAGAAAAGAAAGTGGCGCAAATGCTTGTTTTGCGCCAAAGAATTAAAATGGTAGCTTATGGTTGCTTAGTTCTTGTAGTAGTGCCTTCATCAGCTCCGGTGGTGTGTTTGTGGTGTCTTCTCTGTATAATCTACGCAGCGCCATAACCACAAGGGCGTTTTGCGATATATCGTGATTATCTATCCACTCCTTTAAGTACAAAGGAACTTCTACAGTTATTTTGGCTTTGTTTGGCATTATACAGGCATTATGCAGTTAATACTATGGTGTTTTGTTTCGCATATTTGGGAGTTAGCAGCAACCTTAACGGACGCTATCTAACCATTCAAAATCTTCTTTAGTGCCATATTCCCAGTCGTGTGACAATACCTTTGGTTTGTAATCTAAATCAAGCAGACACATTACAAGGTTCAATACAAACCCTTCTGCATATTGACCACTAACACCAAAAGAGCCACTTACTCTAATGTAATTCGGGTTATCAAAGTAAACATCGCATACAGGCAAACCTGCTAAACCTTGTTTACTAAACTTTGACAAATTGACCATTGCCGTATCAAAATCATTTTGACTAATCGGCTTTTCTTTACTTGCTATATAAAATGAATATCCCATACTAAAAGGCTGCTGCTAACATCTGCTTTGCAAAAAAGGGGCAGACGGATGTAAGTCAGCATTTGTTTATAAATCAACTTTTGTAAGTATGCCAAGCGAAGTGCAATAAATCCCCTTCTTCGCAAAGCATTGTACCGTTATGTGCCATTTTAAGACACATACAGCGGTTCTTCTTTCGTAATGTTTTCAACCCAAAATGAGTGTGCTTCATTCGGACTGTCAAACCTTGTGTTTTTTATAAATTTGTCTGTTCTACTTGACGGTATTGGTTCATAATGGAATTTACCATCCTTTCCTAAAACCCACTCGTGCATTTTGAGAACCCATAATCTATTCCCGTCAATTTGGTCTCTTGCTTCTATTTTTATAGGGCGGTTGTAAAAAATACAAGTACCTAAATCAAATGTGGTTGCTCTTTCTAACCACTCACTTGGTAACATCATAATTTTGAAATTTTGAATAAAAACGGCACATAACATAGCATTGGCAAAAAAGCCGTTGAAGTGCTATCATTGAACTGTTGTGCTTGGTTAAACATTTGTATTTCTATTTTAATTTTGTACTAAAATTCGGCTTCTTCGCCAATGCTCGGAAACGTTACCAGAAATGCCTATCCGACACGCTTACGGCTTGCTTCAAACCTTTTAATAAGTTCACTGAACAAAACGTCTGGGTCGTGTTTAAAATCTACTGGCACACGCAAAGACCAAGCCTTGCCACCACTCTCACATAATTTAGAAATCCATTCCGAACATTTTGCTACCAATTCAGTGTCTGACAAAGGCACTTCTGGTAACAAACAGTTTTGTGCAATTTGGGCTGAATTGCTAACCTGAACTTTATTTTCCATTTTGAACTTAATTTATAAATTAAACATTTGTACTTTCTATCCCCAAACTGCACAAAGCTGTCGGGACGTTAGCACCAATGCCAGCGGACACCCTACCATAAAGTGAGCTGACTGACATAGATGTTAAAACGCTTTTCTTGTTTGTGCCAATATTCAGGGTCAATTTCAAACCCCACATATTCGCAATTTGCTTTTTTTGCTGCAATCCTACTGCTACCACCGCCAACGTGGGTATCAAGTATTTTGCATCCTTCAAATCCATAATCCGCAATTAATTTTTGGTACAACAAAGTAGGTTTATGGCAAGGGTGTATTCGCTTTTCGTTTAGTTGCTTATTGCCTTGCTGTGTCATTGGTTCGCTTAGGCTCTTAGCTTGGCACATCCCAGCCCACAATAAAGGCAATTCAATTTCTTCATCAATCATTGAGCAATAAGCAAGTTCATACTTCTTAAAACTCAATCCTTCAGCAACGCCTTTATTCCACTTTATTCTGCCAGTTCCTACCATTTGCCAGTTCACGTATTCAATACCAAAAATTATTTGCTCCTTACTTACTCGTTTCAGTTCGTCAAAGTATTCCTGTGTTGGCGGTTCTTTATCCCAATCCTTTTGAGTATAAACTTCCTTGTTCTTATTGCCGTTTAGCCTTGTTCCGTTCTTTTGCTTTACTGTGGTTTTCGTTTCCCTCAGGTATGCCATTTTACCCACATTTATACCATAAGGAATATCGCAAATTGCTAAATCAAAATAGCCATCAGGAAAGCGTTTTAACCCCACCATACAATCCTCATTGAACACCACCGATAAAGGCACTGGTGCTAACAAGGTATTGCCAAAAGCAGGGCTGACCTGCTCCGAACAAACTTTGGTATGTAATTCAACTTTCTGCATCTATGTTACTTTTGTGCTGTAAATCCCTGCCTTCGGCAATACCCAAACCGTTATTTGGTTTTTAATTTTAAACAATACATAACTGCATCATCAGAATTATGCAGACTGACAGGAATATTTTTAAATGAATTGACTTTTGCAATATCCACTTTGAAATCTGCAATTTGTTCGGCTTCTAATTTTAATATTTCGTAAGGTGTTTTGCCTAATTGAAACTCTGTAATTTCAAACCTTGAATCCATTAATTCTGTAATTGTTGCTTCTAATAATTCGCTTATCATTTTTATTTTTTTTGCGCACTTTTCTACTATATTCATTTTAAAAATTTTTGTACCTTTTTTAAAAAGCACAGCATAAACACCCGAAACGTTTTACCCACTTCTTCAAACATCTCGTTCACCTTTTTTTATCGAAAGCAATAAATCGCAACATTCATTTTCCATCGCAAGCATAATATCTGCTTCCTTTCTTGCTTCGGTTAGGTTATCTACTCCGCGAACATTTACTGTTTGTTCAAGATAATTCTTCCTCATTTCATTAAACTTCATTTCTGCGATGCCCAAAGCCCTTTGAATAAACGCTATTTCTTCGGGTGTTAATTTTAAGGTTCTCATAAGCTGCTAAAGTTTAGGTTAATTAAATCCCAACCTCCACTTTCTGTTTTGCGGTAAATACGCACGTATTCGCTTGTTTCTGTGGGGTTATAGCTTTCCTTAAATAGCTCTATTGCTTTGCGCCAATTTTCATCATCAAAATCGGTTTCCATAGAGTATAAACGATTGATATTGTCGATATCCAATTCGCCTGTTTTCTTGTTTCTTTCGAGCAGCCCCATAATGAACTTATGCAGCTTTTGGTCGCGCTTTTTTACGAAGCCGTTTAAAAACAACTTTAAATGCTCTTCGGCTGTTTGGCTTCGCTCATCAAACGTTTTTTTAACTTGGCTGGAAAACGAAATTTTAAATGCTTCGTTTTCGATTTGAAAGTTTCCTTTGTTTTTCTCGCCTCCTTTTAAATCGCCATACTCAAGCATTTGTGAGCGAAACTCTTTAAGCCTAAGCATAGCTTCGCATTTGAGTTCACGAAGTACGCCCCACGCCTCGTTTGCCTGAAAGCCAAGCATAGTAATTAAGTAATCTCTTTCTTGCTCGTACTGCGCTCTTTTTTGTGCGGCAGCTTCAATTTCTTGCGCTTTTTTTTGCTTTAAAATTGCTTCCAACTCTTCGGTTGTAACCGTTGATAAATCTACATTGTTTTTCATTTTGTTTGTTTTTTATGGTTTTGAAATTTGTTTCTCTACATCGTATATTCTATAATTAAGCTGATCCAACTCGTATAGCATAAGTGCGTAATCTATGGCACCGGGCTTGTGTACTGCATCGCGTACAATAGGCGGCAGTAACGCCTCTTGTTTCCGAAGTTTAATTTTTAGTTTCTCACGCTCGGTGAGTAGCTCATTTAGTTGTTCATTTGTCATGCTGTATTTGCTTTAAAATTGAGTGATATAAATTGCGATATACTTCGCTTGTGTGTATGCAGTTGTTGGCTGATTTTACGCCACTAAGAACCGTGCTGTGGTCGCGCAGAAACAACCTGCCAACCTGTTTGTACGATGGTTCTATTTTACTTTCGTACAGTACTTTGTAAACTATGTTGCGAACTATGGGAGTATTGCCGTTTCTGCTTTTACCCAAAAGCTCCACGCGCGTGATGCCTGTAATGCTGTAAACAACCTCTGCTACGCGGTAAAGCAAGTCATCGAGCGAACCAACGCCAATTTCTACTTTGGGCGAGGTAAGCAGCACTTGCACAGGCTGCTGCAATATCTCCGATATTTTTGTTTCAGCATTTGCCAGTACTGCGGTAATAGAGGCACTTTGGTGTGTGGTAATTTCGTATTTCATAACTATTTGTTTTTGGTTTTAATCGCTCCAGCGTTGTTGGTTAAGATATGTTGCCGGATACGGTAAATTTTCGTTACTAAAAGCCTTTTTTGCCTTTAATACAGATATGTATTGGTAAGCCTTTATTTGCTCGGCTTTGCTTAATTTATTCCAAGCGTTTTCGGCTTTCTTTCTGCCTTCTTTATAGCCGTAGGCGTTGTAAAAAACTTCAAAGGTTACTTGGGTTATTTGCTCCTTGCATTGCAGCTTTGCAGTGGCTGCAAATGCTTTTAATTCGTTTTCTTTTAAAGGAAGATTGCCAAGCACGTAAGCGTGTTGCTCTTTGCTTAGATTAGCCTCTGTGAGGTCTAACTTTACAAGCCAGCCATTGCCGTAAGCGAGGTAAAAAGCACCTTCAAATTTGTTTGATGTAATTACGTAATTGCTCATGCTATTTGTTTTTTTATTTCTGAATAAATAGTTACCATAACTGCAAGGGCAAATCCGCCAAAAAAGTCGGAAGACACTTTGCCCGATACGTTGCACACGGCAATGCCTTCGGCAACGGTAAGCGCTACCGTTTTGGACTTTTTAAATGCAAAATGAACGCGCGATTGAAGCCTGTACCATAGCTGCGCTATTGTGGCTTTCTCAAGGTCTGATGCAGTTTGTAAATTGCCGATAATTTGACACACATTTACAAAGCATTGCAGTTCATCGAACGTTAGTTTTAACTTTACTTTTTTCATCGTTTTAAGAGGTTTTTAAATAGGTTTTAATTACTTTGTAAACAAAGGATTCAGTAACGTTTAGCTGCATGGCTACCATGCGTGGCGAAAGTCCTTTCTTGTAGTAATGCAATACGGCATCTTCGCCCGGGCGAGAAACATATATGCTTATGCCTCCGAATTTTTTTTGCATTTCAAAAAACTTTTCTTCGCCTAAAAAGTCTTTAAGAAGTTGTTGGGTTTCGTTCATATATTTAAAAATGCGTGATGTTTTTTTGCGCCTTCTTCCCAAATTACAAAAGGCAAATTGCCGCCATATCTGCTGCGCGGAAATGCCACAAAGTGCTTTACTTCAATCTTTATATCTACCATGTACTCCATTGCTCTTGCGGCTGCATTTTTGGGGCGTTTGCCGTCTTTCCAAGCCACAAACACAAATGCTTTTTTCGGAAAAGTTTCAATAAGCAGCTTGTACTGCTCTATGGTCAATTCTAAGTAATCCACACTATCTATAATTACAGTAGCTACGCTCTTATTTTTCTTTAAAAAAGAAACCAAATCGGCAAACGCTCCGCCTACAATTATTTTAGCTGTTTTGGCGTGTAAATCGCCAATGCAGTTGCGCACCACACACTCCCTAAGCGAGCTGCTGTAACCTTGCTCTTTGCTGTAAAAAACAGCTTTCCCAAATTGCGTGAAATACTTAAATAGTTGCATAGATAATTCTGTTTTTCCTTCGCCCGAATAACCATAAATGAGCCACCTGCTTTTCATTTCCGGTTTGCCGAAAGAATCCAAAAAAGCCCCTGTAAAATCGAACTCTTTGAACTTTGATTTTGAAAGCCGGCTTGGCGAAATCGCTTTAATCATTTCCGAGGGTTACTATTTTGTTTAGAGTGTGTTTTTTTACTTTTTGAAATTTTGCAATAAGGGCGCTAAGCTCTTTGCTTGTGTACTCGTTGAACTTTTTCTTTGTGCCTCCTGTGCCGTATTTTTCACACCATTTTTTAGCAAAATTCACATCACCTCCCATGCTGAAAGCCATTGCTATAAGACGCTTTCGCTTAGCATCTAACTCTGCATCTTTATTTCCAACAATGTTCTTTAGTCTTTCGATAAGTACATTTGCTTCAACAAATGTGAGGTCGCACGTGCTTTCGGTTCTGCCATCGCTCACGCTGTACACCATATCTTTTTTATTTGAAACTGCATCTGCTTTTTTAAGAAGCATGTGTATCACGCTTTTTTGGTGGGTTGTTATGTTCATGGTTTTTTTACTATATGTGTGAAAAAATAAATCGCTCTATATCTTTATCGAAAAGTACCTCCTCTTTGAGTACTTTGTAATCGCCTGTTATTCGGTTATCGGCTAAAGCGAAATCGTGCTTAGCCCACTGAAACAAAAACGATACACGAAACTGTTCATCGGCAATAAGCAAATGATAATTACTACTGTGCATTTCGGCATATCTGCACATGTATTCAAATCGCAGTTCGTGCCATTTATCTTTGTTTACTCCAAAGGTTTTTTGCAAATAATCCACAACCGCTCCGTGTCGTTTTTTGGCAGTTGCAATCCAGCCTAATTCAGGCTGCGGAAGCGTGTAAACTTTAGTTTCCATTGCTGTTTTTTTTGCGTTTTAAAAATCCTTTTATAGCATCTTCAACAAATCGCATATCGTTTAATTTCCCATTGCGTGTAAGCATCTTTGCAATGGCTTGCGCCTCTTCGTTGTTTAGCCCGTTTGCCGTAGCTATATCTATTGCTTGCTGTTTGTAGAAAGTTACCTTTTCGTCAAGTAAATCGGGCGTTACTTTTTTAAAGTTTCTGCGGAAGCGGCTAAACACTTCCACAAATCCTAACCTTCCGGTTGCTACGCCCGATTTTATTTTTCTTTTCATTCCATCTGCACCTATTAGATAAAAGCCACAAGAGCCTTCCAATGCGTTGTACAGACGTTTTAAAATAAGGTATGCTTTATCTTCTAAATCTCCGGCTTCATCAAAGATTAAAATCGGCAGTTCCATTTGTTGGAGTGCGTAAATAGAATCGCTTAGCAGGTCATTTAGTTTTCCATCGCTGCCAACGCCAACGGTTTGAGCTATTGCGCGGATTAAAGAAGATTTGTTGTTGTGGTCGCTGCAATCAATACGGAAGGCATATTTGTTGTTTTTTACAAACCACTTTGCTGCCATGCTCTTTCCTATTCCGGCATCATCTACCAGCATAGAAGATAAGCTATCTCGCTGCGTTACCATGAACTGGCTTACCAGGTATTTAAACGTTTGTGTTCGAGCAACCTTCCAGTCCATTTCGTTGCGCCTACTAAAGCCAACTATGCGAGCTATTTTAATCCATTTGGCATCGCCAATTAAAAACGGCTGTTTCTCGTAATTTCTGTTTTTAATATTGCTTAAATCGGCAGCTTTTAACCCTACCGAAGTAGCGTAGCGAGATGGCGAGAAGTGGCTATTTTCTGCTTCTTTTAAAAGTTGTTGCGCTATTGTTTGTTTTTCGTTTTCTGTGAACATTTTATTGAGATTTTTTTGTTTACATTCCAAAATACATTTGATGCTCTGCAAGCTCTTCTATACTCATTTCGCCTTTATTTTTGGGTGAAACTTCTTTAGCTTCTTCGGCAGCTTCGTTACTTTCTGTTCGGTTCATGGGCAACTGGCTTGTATTTACTTCTTCCCAGTCATCTTTTACCACGCTCTTTTGTTTGGCAAGAAGTTCGTATCGAGCGGCTTCCATAGACTGTGCAACTGCATTTATTAAACCTTCTGCACGCTCTTTAAATTCGCTTTTTCTTTCTTTTAAATCTCTATGGTTAGCCCAACTACCATTAAAGGCTTCATACTCGCTCTTGTGTGCTTTTTGCGTAATCGGGCAACTAACTATGTACTGGTTATCCAATGAATACAAATCGGCTGCGGCTTCATCGAAATAAATAGCAACGTCCATAGTGCCTTTATACCCTGTTTTCTTGGCTATTTCATCAATAATTACGTTGTAATTTGGTATGGTGTATTGCAGTTTTACACCTCTAAATTCAACATTCACAAATCCGCGCATATAGCTTACATCTACCCTTGTTTTGTTGCCAAAAACAAAGCGATAGGTGGTTTCAGTTATAGCTTTCGCACGGTTATTCTTGTTTATCTCGTATCTTTCGTTTGGAGTTAATCCGTCTGCACCTTTTGTATTGTTGTAACCTTCTATCCACTGCAAGGCTTGCAGGTAAGCACTTTCTTTGTCGGGCAACTCCGACACGTTTATATTGTCGTAATTTGGCAAATTGGCGGCATCGTTTGCCCCCCAACTTGAACCGCCCCAGTTTCGGTAGGTTCTGCCAAAATTATTCATTGATTTTATGATATTTTCAGTCGGGTTTTCTTGCGAATTGCCGGGCGTTATAGTAGTATGCTTTTGAAACAACATTTTTGCCGCAGTTTTAAATTCGGCTTCGCCATGCCCACCTCCGTTATCCGTAATAAATTCGCAAGCAAATACACCAGCGTTTTTGTAAGCCATTTTTAAGGCTTTTAAAATCGTTTCTGCGCTTTCGCCACGTTGTGCCTTGCCGCCTTCGTAAAAGTGCCAACCAAGCACCTTTCTGCTCGCTATATCGGCAACGCGGTAACACATAAGCGACCTTACTGTACCTGCATCGGTTTTGTATAGCAACTTTGTGCTGCTACCATCGCCACCCCACATTGTATTGCTAAGCTGCAAACGCTCGGCAGATACATAAGGAAGATAATTATCATTGAAATGCTTATTGCCATCACGCTCCACGCTCATTAACGAGCGAATGTTAAATTGATGTGTACGCTTGCAAAGGCTGCTGTAACTAAGCGGCTGCAAGCCATTTTCAAGAATTTCGGCTTCGTATTCTTTATATATTGTTGTTTTAAATAATTTATTCCCGAAACCTGTATTGAGGTACAGCGAGTAAATTAAAGCCAAATGAACATCGAAGTACATTTCTTCGCCTGTTTCGGGGTGATATATTTTGATTTTGCCGATAATAGCTGCATTTTGATTATTTGCCTGACCATGCACAAAGTATCTTATGCGCAGCTCGGGCAACACTTGCGCATACTCCGCAACTTTACGCCTAAGGCTTAGCTCGTTGGTTACTTTTAGCCCTTTTAGCTTCTTTTGCGAAAGAACAGATATGGCAGCAGCGTACACATCTTTTATCTTCTCAAAACCAAGCAGTATTTTTTCGTTCGTTTTGGTTAAAACAAGCAAAGTATCTAACCACGCCTTCGCCTCCGCAAGCTGCAAAGCTGTTTCGGGAGAAACGCTGTGTGTTTTCACGTAATAAGCTACGTCTGCTGTATCTACTTTTTGCGCAACATGAAGCGATAGTCTATCGCCCAACCTCTCCGAAACGGCTTCTTTGGGCTTATCGAAGCCAAGCAAATCCGCAACACCCGGCAACATATCGCGATAAAAGTTTGGCGCTCTGTTTGGTATCTCATCATAATTAAAGTACCAGTTACCCTCTATTTTTTTGGCTTTCCATCTGCTCTTATACACATATATTTTATTATTGTCAAGCATTAGCTTGTCCTGCACAAAACTACTGTGCAGCCACAGCGTTCTATTGCCTCCACTTCGCTCTATTATAGTACTTACCATATCTTTCCTTTTAAAAATTAAGCCACTAATTGCTTTTGTTTTTTTGCCGAAATATTTATTCGCGCCAAACGTTCAAGTTCAGCCATTATCTTTCTGCCCAACTCTGTTTCCCTGTTGCGCCTTCCGGCAAGCATATCGTTTATCGTTGTTTCTGCCGTTTCGCATTTTATTGCGCACATCATTTTGTCTTCCCTTACTATATTTTCTTTGATTTCTAAAATTGTCATATCTTGCATTAAATTTTATTGCAAACATGGAACGTTTTGTTTACATTTTCAAAACAAATGGAAAATAAATTATCCACATAATTGCTAACATGGAAAATTTACTGACCAAAGAGATTATTCATAACAGACTAAAAGAGCTGGGCATTAGCATTACTGATGCTTCGCGTAAAATGAACATGACACGACAAAACTTCAATCGACACTTAGGCAACGAGCCTATAAGTAGAAGTTTTACCCTTTTATTTAAAGATGTTTTTGGGCTGGAAAATAAAGTTTCCATAGTTAAGGAGGAGCAAGAAAAATATCACGCCAATCCGGGCAAAATTGAGCGCCACGAGAAAACCGAAAACGAACTAAAAGATGAAATAATTGAAAGGCAACACCTCTTAATTACACTTTTACAAAATAAAATTAAGGAGTACGAAGCAATGGAAAGAGCTTTCCGGCAAACAAGTAACAACGATTAACTTCCGCACATTCAAAATGTATATTACACACTCTTTTAAATAGCAAAAAGTGAGGTTTTACGCGGTTATTTTCTTTTTTTGAGCCATTTTTTTAACAAAAAAAGCAGCAAAAACAGGCTTTTAACCTATAAAAATCACTTTTAAACGTTCAAAAAGTGGTTTTTTTATGGTAAATTTTGTATTAAAAACGTCAAAAGTGTAAGATTTGGAAAACAAAATGTATGCAAAAACCTTACACAAAAGTGTAAGAAAAGTGTAAGAAAAGTGTAAGAAACAAAATGTATATAATTTCTTACACTTTAGCTAAAAACATTCGATTTAAGGAGATAAAACACCCTTGCGTGCATTGTGGGATTATTTTTGCTTGTTATGAGCCGTATTGGGCTTATTTATGGCTCAAATTATGCCAAAACAGGAACTATTGTGTTGGGCAAATTTTTGTAACTGTTTCATTTCGGGCAATTTACGCTATATACTTTCCGTTTTGGTATTAATAGTAAAAGCGAAAAAAAGAGTCAATGTTAGAGATGTAAAATTTTTCATGGCAGCGATTTAAAAACAAATATAAATTTTAACTCATGGCTATCCGAACTTTTGGGGTAAATTAGTCAAAAAGGGTTCTGAAAGCATCGCCAACATTGAGCGACAGTTGATTTTGGTTGGAAAATAAGTTTGGCGGTTTTAGAGTGATGGGCTTAGCTCCTTGACAAATTCTGTTGCAGACATAATTTAAGGAAAGGTAATAAGGCAAGCAGTTTCTTATTTTTTCGGTGAAGTTGGAGAAGGCGTGATTTGCCTTGCAGGTGTTTCTGCGCAGCAGTTCTAAGAGCAGGTAGCCAATCAGCGCGATGTATATTTGTGATTTTACGGCATTGTGGCTGTGCCTGTAAAGGTTTTTACCTGCAAGTTTTGTTTGAGTGCTTTGAAGAACAACTCAATGTTCCATCTGCGTTTATAGAGTTGGCTGACGGTGTTGGCGCTCCATTCAAAATTATTGGTGATGAGTTCGATAGTTCGGTCGTTTTTGGCATCATACACCACCACTCGCCTCATGGTATAATGATTACTATTTTTTTGATGAAATGAAAGCAGCGATTACTCGATTTATGAAATGTTATAATGAAGAGCGTTTACAACTTGAACCTTGCAAACTATAAAACACCACAACAATTTATTGATGAATTTAATAAAAATAATTTCTTCAAAAAGAGGGAAGATAAAAATCCTCTCCTGCTTAATGAAGTTATATTAGGAGGGGACAAAATTAGAAAATTTAAAGAAAATAACCGAACTTTGTCATACCATGTACCCCTTATAAGGGGCTAGAACAATTGGTCTGGTGGGTTAAGTTCAAACAATTCTGGACATAGAATAGGGCAAGGACTAATATGGGGCGCAGCAGGCAGTTTGGTATCGCCCGTCATGCCTACAGCTCCAAATATTGGAGGGCTTAGGTAAAATTATTGAAATAGTTTTATACATTATCATATTATGAATCAGAAGTTGAAAAAAGCACTGATTGTGTTTGTAAAATTACTTGTAAGTTTACTAATTCTTAATTTAGTGGTTCCATACATTTTTCCAAATTTTGAACCCGTGAATTTTGTATTTATTCTTATACAAGCATTTGTAATCACATTGGTATTGGTATTCCGTGATAGAAATTCTACTTCTGCCTGATTTAGAAATAAATGATACTCCTGTTGGAGAACCCGCACAGGCTCGTGCATGGTGGCTGCTGCCATAGTTGATGCGAGTGATTCCGCCTGTATTCGCAAGATGCGAGCGCAGGCGGGACATATCTGAATTTCAAGAAAGACGGAAAGTATAAAATATGTGTTTGGATTGAAAAGGAAGGAACAAGTTATAGATCAGAAAAGGTTTACTGTGAGTTTGATATAAAAGAAGTTAAAGAACAAAAATCTGATTGTTGCAAGCCAATTGAAAAGAGTTTTGAAGAATTTTAGTTTGGTTCCGGAAAATCCTTACAAATGAGGTCAAGGCTAATTGTGATTAACACATTCGTTTTACCATATAGCAGCATAAATGCTCAAACAAAGCACTGTCGGAAAGTTAGAAATAAATTTAGACCAAGAAAAGCTACATTAACGGTTCAGGTTAGAGGTGAGTATCATAGATATAGTTGCACTGATAGATTGATTACGTTTAATACCGGAGTAAAGAAAAGAAAAATAAGACCCGCGAAGTAACGGTCGTTCATTACGACATGGCATCTATGATATTTGTAAAAAAAAGAAAGAGTTGAATCATTTCACAATGTAAAATGAGGTTTGGCTCAAGATTCTAAAAAGATAGCAAAATGTTAAGGGTGGTAAAAAAGTATATCTTAATATCATAACTATCCGAAAGTTTTTCAAAAAGAAAAGCCCGTTGTAAATTGAGTTTGCAACAACTTTCTGATAGTTATGCCTACGCAATATTTTATGCAACCCTAATACTTAACTTCTAAGAATTCCTAAATTTATGCAAAGCATTCGGGAGCGAATGTGTAGGTTTACGCAATGGATAAAATTTATATTCCCAAAAAGTTTTTCGGGTTCTTTTTGTTTGGAGTTTCGGGCGTTTGCACAGAGATATTTTTTACGGCTTTTTACAATCTCTACTTTGCGTACACCGAAGGAGGAACGCCAGATTGGGGTTTAACCGGAAAATCGTACGTGTGGATGTTTCCCATCTATGGAAGTGCTGCTATTTTTTTAGATTATTTGATGCCGTATTTCCGAAAGTTCAGCTTCTTCATTCGTTTATTTTTTTACCCCATTGGCATCTTTATAGTAGAATACATTACAGGTTGGATTTTAGATATGGTTACGGGAAAATGCCCATGGGAATACCACAGTCCGTACGCTATTCATGGATATATTCACCTTGCATACACACCGTTTTGGATGCTCTTCGGCATAGCCTTGGAAATTATTTACAACACCCTTCAAAAATTTAAAGAATGATTGGCTTTATCTCTGAAATTATTCAACGCTTTGGTCCGCGATTGGCAGGCAGCACAGCCGAAGCCAATGCGCAGCTTTTTGTAAAGCAGGAAATAGAGCAGTTTTTACCGCAAGCTACATTGCAAACTTTTAAAGCGCCACTTACAGCCAAGTTCCGCAAAATGAAAATTTATGCTGTGCTATATTGGGTTAGCACGGCTCTGTTTTTCTGGAATCCACTAGCAGCTTTTGTGTTGGCTATTGGCAATGCATTTATTACCGTAAACGATTTAATGCGCAACGGTACTTTACTCGATTTTTTGTTTCCCAAATTGCAATCGAGCAATGTAACCGCAGTAGTAGAGCCACAACAGCGCGCACGCCAAACTATTGTATTTGCCGGTCATATAGATTCTACAGAAGAATGCCAGTGGTGGTATTGGCTAAAGCAACTAGGCGGCTACCTTACCTTTGTTTGCGGCATACTAATTATACTTTTTGCGGTGTTTACCACTGTAGAAGCCTTGTTTTTAATAGCCTTCGGCAAACATGTTTTACGAGAGCTAAACTGGTTCTTCTTGGTGCTGGCTCCGGTTCAATTAG
Organism: Chitinophagales bacterium; assembly: GCA_019638515.1. Taxonomy (NCBI): domain Bacteria; kingdom Pseudomonadati; phylum Bacteroidota; class Chitinophagia; order Chitinophagales; species Chitinophagales bacterium. The sequence continues at coordinate 642,229 of JAHBTS010000002.1, forward strand.
TGTATTTCACTTTTCACTCAAAACGTGTGGTAGAAGGTGCTGCCGATAACTTGAGCGGTATTGCCATTTCGTATGATTTGTTGAAATTTTTCCACAACAATCCATTGCAGCACACACGCATCAGGTTCATTAGTTTTGGTTCTGAAGAAAAAGGACTGAGAGGCTCTAAAGCTTATGTTGCCGCTAATCTTGCTGAGCTAAAAGCAGAAAACAGCAAACTCGTAAACATTGATACTATTAGGGTGGCGCAAGATGTTACCATTGTTCATAAAGAAACTATGATTGGTGTAGCCCACGATGCAGGATTGGTGCAAGAGGTAAAAACAGCTTTCGACAAACTACAATTGCCATGCGGCATTCATCCGCTGCCAATGGGTGGAACCGATGCCGTTCCATTTTCGGCACAAGGTATTCCAGCCATATCTATTATTGGTTTAAATACTAAAAAACTTGACCCAACTTACCACACGCGTTTAGACACCGTTGCCATGCTGGAGCCACAAGCTTTAGAGAATGTGAAACAAGCGCTCATTGCCTATGTACAAAGTAGCGATGCCCGGCTACCAAACCAATAAAATTGCGACTCATGCGCATTTATTTATTGCTAATATTTTCTTGTTGCTTGTTGGTAAATGCGCAAAACATTCCAAAGTATGCACCCAAAGTGCATAGGGTTCTTTTTCTATTAGACGCTTCGGGTAGCATGAAAGAAAAATGGCATACCGAAACTCGTTTTGAAACTGCCAAAAAACTATTGGTGAAGCTTATTGATTCTGTAGAACAAAAAAATCCGAATGTGGAGTTTGCCGTTAGGGTATTTGGTCATCAATTTCCGCGCGAGCAGCGAAACTGCACCGACTCCAAACTCTTAGTACCTTTTGCAAAAAACAATTCAGAGAAAATACATCGGATGCTTCAAAGCATTTCGCCTAAAGGAATGACACCCATTGCTTATTCCATTACACAATCGGCTACCGATTTTCCTGAAGATGAGCGCGCTCTTAACTCTATTATTTTAATTACCGATGGCGAAGAAAACTGCAACCTAAATCCATGCGATGCTGCTAAACAATTAGCACTAAAACGGATTGCGCTAAAACCATTTATAGTAGGCTTAAACTTTTCGCAGCCGGCCGCTGAAAAATTTAATTGTGTGGGCACTGTTTTTAATCCAAAAGACGAGAATTCTTTCAGCAATACCGTAGGTATTATTATTAAACAAACGCTCCACACCACTACCACTCAAGTAAATTTAATAGACCAAAATGGCAATGCCTCCATCACCAATATTCCATTTTCGCTCTTAGATGCTGCCAGTGGTAAAGTGCTCTATAATTTTGTTCACCATACCGATAGCAAAGGCAATTCAGACACGCTGTTTTTAAACCCCGTTGGCTTATACGATATTATTGTTTACACCACTCCGGCAGTGCGTAAAAACAATATTGAACTCACCGTAGGCAAGCACAACATTATTGCTGTAGATGCACCTTTAGGCAATGTAACTTTTTCGGGAGCAGCTGCCAACGATGCCGCTGTTGTGGTTCGAAATAATAGCAGCATAATCTCGCAACAAAACATAGGCGAAACCAAGCAATACCTCTTAGGAAAATATAGCTCCGAAGCCACTACCCTGCCACCAACGTTTTGGCACGAAATTATACCAGCACCCAATACCAAAAATGAAATTGCTATTACAGGATTTGCCACACTATCGCTTAGTGCCATAGAAGCATACACCGTAAGTTTAATTGCAGAAGAAAGTAATAATTCAAAAAGGATAATTGAACAGTTTGAGTTAAAAGACAATAAGCAATTTAAACTGCAACCGGGCAACTACCTGCTTATCTATAAACCTGCAACATCGCAAAAAACCGAGAGCACAAAGTCTATTAAAATTCAGTTAGAAGAAAACAAATATCAATCTATAATGCTGCGTTAAGCAGTGTACATTCACTACTTTAAAAACAGCTTGCAACCGCAGTTGCAGCCTATTTATGTTATTGGCTTTCCAAGCCAAAAGATGAAATAAATCAGTTTATTGAACCCCTTCTTGTACTTACTTTAGCCGCTAAACAAAACGGTATAAAACCGTACAAGAAACATGAGCGATAAAAAACAAAGAACACTCTGCGAACCATTTAAAATAAAAATGGTTGAACCTTTGCGTGTTACTACAGAAGCCTATAGAAAAACAGCATTGGAAGCAGCCGGCTACAATCCATTTTTATTGCACTCCGATGATGTATTTATAGACCTGCTTACCGATAGTGGCACAGGCGCCATGAGCGATCGCCAATGGGCTGGAATTATGACCGGAGACGAAAGTTACGCAGGAGCTCGCAGTTGGGAGCATTTAGAGCATACCGTAAAAGCATTAAGCGGTATGCCACACGTATTGCCTACACACCAAGGCAGAGCCGCAGAAAGAATTTTATACGGCATACTCGGTGGCAAAAACAAGGTATTCATTAGCAACACACATTTCGATACTACTCGCGCCAACATTGAATTTACCGGAGCCACAGCCATAGATGTAATGCCCGATGAAGCCAACAACCCAGAGCTATATCTCCCATTCAAAGGGAATATTGATATAGAGAAAACCGAAAAATTGATTCAACAATATGGCAAAGAAAATATTGCCGCTATTGTAATTACCGTTACCAATAATTCATCGGGCGGCCAACCTGTAAGCATGGCAAACGTAAAAGCACTGCGCCTTCTTTGCGATAAATACCAATTGCTATTGGTAATAGACGGCTGCCGCATTGCCGAAAACAGCTACTTTATTAAACAACGAGAAGAAGGCTACGCAGAAAAATCTTACTACGCCATTGCACAAGAAATGCTGGCGCTGGGCGATGCCTTTGTAATGAGTTCTAAAAAAGACGGACTCGTAAACATAGGTGGGCTACTCACGCTCAAAGATGATGCCCTTGCCACCAAATGCAAAAACCTTCTAATTATATCTGAAGGATTTACCACCTATGGCGGACTTGCCGGCAGAGATATGGAAGCACTTGCCATTGGATTGAAAGAAGTATTCGACCCGGATTACTTACACTACAGAATAAAAAGCACTACCTACTTAGGCAATCACTTAAAAGAAAAAGGTATTCCCGTAGTATGGCCAATTGGCGGACATGCAGTATATATAGATGCAAAAAAACTATATCCCAATATTCCTGTTGAAGAATATCCGGGGCAAGCACTCGTTTGCGATTTATACACCCAAGGCGGCATACGCTGTGTAGAAGTTGGAAGTGTAATGTTTGGCAAATACGATAGCAATAAAAAATTGATTCCTGCCCAAAACGAATTAGTGCGATTGGCAATTCCAAGAAGGGTATATACACAAAGTCATATTGATTACGTACTCGATGTTTTTGATGATATTCTTGAATTACGTGAACAAAAACAGGGCTACAAAATTGTTTATGAACCTCCCTTCTTACGACACTTTACAGCTAAATTTCAAAAAGTAGCATAACCAGCAACATACCGCAGCCTGCCTGCTGCAAGCAATACTTTACATGCTGAAAGACAACCATCAAATTACTGACCTTCATCATGTTTCATACGCATGCATATCAGTTTTATTCAACATGAAAATCATCTTACCGAATAATTAAAATCACCTTTAATTCTAAACTATGATTGTAATATTGCAGTACAATCATCCAACATGCTTTCAAAAGCTTCGCAATACGCAATTAAGTCGCTTATTTTTATTGGCAGCCAGCCAAACCGCGTTACATTAAAAGATGTTTCAAAAGCTATTGATTCTCCTCCAGCTTTTACTTCTAAAATATTGCAGCGCTTGGTGGCAGCACAAATTGTTGATTCTATTAAAGGTATTGGCGGTGGTTTTGAAATTAACCCCAAAAAGCTAAAAACAATTAAGCTCGTTACTATTATGAAAGCAATTGAAAGCTGCGATATTTCTACTAGTTGCTTCCTGGGCTTTCCAAAATGCAGCGACCAAAACCCATGCCCCGTTCACCATTTGTATAAACCAATAAAAGAAAAATTAAACACTGAATTGCTCAATGTTTCACTTAAAGATATTATGGATGATCCTAAGGCCATTCTGTTTCAATAGGGACTAAATTTTTTTTCACTTAAAAATGGACAATTTTGTCCGATTAACAAAAAAATAAAAAGCGTATGTTATCTAAAGGACAAGCGCGAGCATTTTTCTTGGGAGGTACTGCAGTAACCTTTGCAGTTTTCTTAGGATTATCGTGGGACTCGCTCAGCACCGAAGTGCCAAAACAAACACACGAACAAAACCTTACATCGCAGGTCATAAATGGAAAGCATTTATGGGAGAACAATAACTGCATGGGTTGCCACACCATTATGGGCGAAGGAGCATACTATGCACCCGAACTTACAAAAGTAGTAGAGCGCAGAGGCGAAAACTATATTAAAGCAGCGCTCATGTCGAAAACACCATGGTCGCCACGCGGTAGAAAAATGGTAGCATATGGTTTTTCTGAACAAGAAGCCAACGATTTGGTTGCATTCTTTACCTGGGTTGGCAATGCAGATTTAAACGGATTCCCTGCAAAACCAAAATACAAAACAAGTCATAACAATTAAACAACACAATATGAGGTACAAATCACAAAAAGTAGCATACTGGTTCTTTGCGCTATGCATGCTTCTATTCTCGCTGCAATTGGTATATGGTTTCATCATGGGCTTTGCACACATGGGCTACGATAACCTACATAGTTTCATTCCATTTAATACGGCACGTGCCGTGCACACCAATCTATTAGTAGTTTGGCTGCTGGCAGGTTTTATGGGAGCCGCATACTATATAATTCCTGAAGAAGCCGAAAATGAACTGGTGAGTGTAAAACTTGCATATGCACAACTTGTATCGCTGGCAATAGTTGGCGTAATTGCCATTGTTGGCTATCACTTCAACTACTGGGAAGGCAGAAAATTCCTTGAAATTCCACGTCCATTAGACTACCTTGTAGTAGTAAATGTTTTAACCTTTCTAGGTATAATTCTGCTTACGTTATTTAAAGGAAAAAAACGCACTACCACCTCATTAGTATTGAGTATGGGATTGGTGTTTGCAGCACTGCTTTACCTCCCGGGAATGATATGGTTCGACAATCAAACCATGGATTCGTTTTTCCGCTGGTGGGTAGTACATCTTTGGGTAGAAGGAGTTTGGGAACTTATACTGGGCGGTATTCTAGCATTCTTACTCATTAAAATTACAGGTGTAGATAGAGAAGTAATTGAAAAATGGCTTTATGTAATTGTAGGGCTAACATTTATATCCGGCATTTTAGGCACAGGGCACCACTACTACTACATTGGTGCACCAAAATACTGGCTAATGATAGGCGGCATTTTTTCAGCACTAGAGCCTTTGGCATTCTTAGCTATGGCACTTTTTGCAATAGCCATGTACCGAAAAGGAGAGAAAAAACACCCCAATAAAATTGCACTAAGCTGGACACTCGGCACCGCAATAGTATCATTTGTTGGCGCAGGATTATTAGGCTTAGCCCACACCTTGCCATCCGTAAACATGTACACCCACGGCACATTGGTAACTGCCATGCACGGACACTTAGCATTTTGGGGTGCTTACGGCATGATAGTACTCGCAATAATAAGCTATACCATGCCCAATATGACCGGAAGAAAACGTTATGACAATGCCAACGGACAATGGGCATTTTGGCTCTCCAACATTGGCATGATTGGCATGACCTCCGCCTTTGCAGCAGCAGGTATAGCACAGGTGTATATGGAAAGAATAATGGGGCTTGATTTTGGAGAAGTACAACGCGAAATTCAAGTTCACTTTTTAGTACTGGTACTTTGTGCCACACTCTTTGCTACCGGAGTAGGTTTCTTTATCTACGAATTTGCAAAATACGGATTGCCAACAGATGAAGCCTTAGAGCCTCAACACTAAACTATTCTATATACACAAGGCTGCTTGCTGCATCTGCCACAGGCAGCCTTTTCCTAAACAATAAATACCTATTCAGTAAAAGCAAGTTATGGAAGCAGTAATTGAAATGATAGAAAGCAAAACAAACATTCCGTACTACAAACCCACCGGAAAAGAAATTGAAGTATTTGAAAAAGCAGTAGCCAATAAGTTGCCTTTATTGCTAAAAGGCCCAACAGGAAGTGGAAAATCCAGATTTGTAGAACACATGGCACACACCATTGCGCAGCCACTCATTACTGTAAGTTGCCACGAAGAAACCTCTGCCACCGACCTTATTGGCAGGTTTATCATTAAAGGTGCAGAAAGCATTTGGATAGACGGACCACTCACTACAGCCGTAAAAAAAGGATACATACTGTATTTAGATGAAGTTGCAGAAGCCCGCCCCGATGTAATTGTAGCCATACACTCCCTTACCGACCACAGACGCGAATTATACATTGATAAACTCGGAAAAACTATAAAGGCACATGAAAATTTTATGCTTATAGCATCCTTTAATCCGGGCTATCAAAAAGGCTTCAAGGAACTAAAACCATCTACCCGCCAGCGTTTTATAGCATTAGGTTTTAACTATCCTGTGCCCCCCATAGAAACAGAAATACTTGTAAACGAAACCAACATAGATGAAGATACTGCTAAGAAAATTGTAGCCATTGGCAATAAAATTCGCCACCTAAAAGAAATGGGTCTTACAGAAACTGCTTCCACACGCCTTTTAGTAGATGCCGCCAAACTCATAAAAAGTGGATTGCCTAAAAGACTATCGGTGCGCGTAGCTATCATAGAACCACTTTCAGACGATGAAGAAGTAATTCAAGCATTGGCTGATACCTGTAATCTACTCATTTAGCAACTATGGATTTAGACGAATATATTTTTGAGCGAATAGCCAAATACTTTAAACGTAGAGAAAAAGAAAAACACCGTGCCGAAGTACAGCGCGTAGTGTTAGAAGATATTCGTCCGCGCCTGCTCATTATTGCTAGAGCATTCTCCGGCATACCAATTGAAATATTTCCGGCCGAGCGCGAAGGAGGATACAAAAACAACAACTTCTTTCTACCCGTATCCATGGCGCTTTTTCCTACCTACAACGAAAACTTATCGTTTTACTTTTACCGAATTATTTACTTATCGGTACAGCAAGCGCTACAACTAAATTGGCAAAAAAATACAATCGAAATAGCTGCACAATCGCAAAGCAAAGCACAAGAAACAGCTCCGCTTGTATTGCATACATTAAAAGAAAAATACCCCATTGCATTTGAACTGCATGAAGCGTTGAAACAACAACTTTGTAACCTACACAGCAACCCTAAAGCAACTCCCGATTACACTTGGCTATATGGCAAATGGATGCTAAATGAACCTATAACTACACCACCAAAAGAGTTACAAAACATTGGAGATAAAATAAAAGCAGCCTTACAGCAAAAGCCACCTACTACCATTAAAGCAAAAGCAGTAGAAGCAATACAAAGTATAGCGGTAGATAAAAAACAACAAGAAGACTATGTTCTTACACATAATTTCGAAAAGGTAGAAACCGCAGAAGAATTCGATGGTGTATGGAGAAACTTTGATGGCGATGATGAGCTAGAAAAACACCAAGATGCCTTAGATGAACTCAACATGAAACTTACGGTTAGGGTAGATGATACCACTCACTCCGTTTACCAGGCAGAGTTTATAGAAAACACCTCCATTGCCGAAAGCAGCGAACAACCCAACAACAGCTTCTCCATTGCTTATCCCGAATGGGACTACGCACATCGCCAGTATCGCCAGCACTTTTGTAAAGTGTTTCCCCAACACCAAGCAAATACCAATAGCCAATACTATAAGCACACCATCAATACTCACCAATCAGTACTCAACGGCTTACGCAAGGCGCTAACTGCCACTAATAACAAATTAGCTCAACAACGCAGACAACCACACGGCAATGAATTTGATTTAGATGCCCTTACCGATTTATTTACTGATGTACACAGCAAAAAAACACCCTCCGATAAAATATATCTATCCAATAGAAAAAAAGAAAAAGACATATCCATTCTGCTTATGCTCGATAGCAGCCTCTCCAGCGATGGCTATGTGGCAGGAAACAGAGTAATAGATATTGAAAAACAAGTTGCCATCCTCTTTGGCGAAATACTACATGAGTTTCAGATAGATTTTTCCGTAGCCTCTTTCTTCTCTAAAACAAGAAATTATCTGTGCTACAACACACTCAAAAATTTCAACGAGCCTTGGAATACAGCCAAATACAAAATAGGAGCCGCAGAGCCGCAAGGCTACACTAGAATTGGCGGAGCACTACGCCATGCCAGAGCACAACTCCAAGCACGGGCAACACGTAATAAATGGCTTATCCTTTTAAGCGATGGCAAACCCAACGATTACGATAAATACGAAGGCAAATACGGCATAAGCGATGTAAAGCAAGCACTACGTGAGCTCAACGAACAACATATCAACTCCTATGCACTTGCAATAGAAGCACAAGCCCGCTACTACCTCCCACAAATGTTTGGGCAAAATCATTACCAAATACTCTCCTCGCCTACCGAATTGCTAGCTGCACTGGCACTTTTATTCCAAAAAATTAAGCACAGTTAAATACTTTAATCATCTCTAATCGGACTATTTTGTCTGATTTTTATCATAGTTTTAGATAGCACTATGCCATAGCTTTGTGGCAAGTATGGCGGTATATCCCAACCTTGTACTTAAGCAGTAGAAAATTATTCAATCACATAAAACATATAAACATGGAAACCATGGAATTGAAGGAAAAAAGAGTGGGCGACTTTGTAAAAGAAAACATAAAAACTGCGCACGTTTTCAAAAAATATGGAATTGATTTTTGCTGTGGTGGTGGCGTATCGCTGGAGCGTGCCTGTAGAAAAAATAATGTAGATATAAACGACCTAATTGCCGATTTACAAAAATTAGAAAATGCTCCTTCGGGCGCACACAACTTTAATAATTGGGAAATAGATTTCTTATGCGATTACATTGTAAACACGCACCATGCTTATGTAAATGAAGCATTGCCCATGATTTTATCGTATGCACAAAAAGTAGCATCGGTACACGGGCACGCACATCCTCCGGTAGTAGAAATCTTAAAACTTTTTCATGCGGTAGCAGGTGAATTAGTACCACACATGAAGGTTGAAGAATTTGTAGTTTTTCCCTACATCAAAAAACTGGTAGCAGCTAAAAAAAGCAATCAGCCAATGGAAGCGGCACATTTTAGCACGGTGCAAAATCCAATTTCTACCATGGAAAACGAACATGAAATTGCAGGAAATTTACTGCGCGAAATTTCTAAAATCAGCAATAACTACACGCCACCGGAATGGGCTTGCAACACATTTAAAGCACTCTATGCAAAGCTGGATGAATTTGAACAAGACCTCCACATTCATGTTCATCTCGAAAACAATATACTCTTTCCAAAAGCAATTCAGTTAGAAAGCGATTTATCTAAGTAACACTATTATTCATCCAAACTTCATTCATTAAGTAACATGAACGTTCAAGAACTAACACAACAAATACAGCAACTCAAGAAAGAAAAAAATGCCGTTGTATTAGCGCACTACTACATGACACCCGATTTGCAAGTAATGGTAAACAAAGGCGGAGTGGCAGATTTTATTGGCGATTCGCTGGGGTTAAGCATAGAAGCTACCAAAGTAGAAGCTGAAAACATTATTTTCTGTGGCGTAAAATTTATGGCAGAAACTGCAAAAATTTTAAACCCTACCAAACATGTTTTTTTACCCGATATGGATGCCGGATGCTCACTAGCATCCTCTATTACCGCAGAGGATGTTCGCAATTTAAAAAAACAATATCCCGGAGTGCCTGTAATTGCCTATGTAAACACTTATGCCGAAACAAAGGCAGAATGCGATATTTGCTGTACTTCGCGCAATGCACTGGCAATAGCCCAATCGTTCGATTCCGACACACTCATTTTTGTGCCAGATATTTACATGGGGCAAAACTTACAGCAAAACATAGAAGCCCAAACCGGAAAAAAACTAATTCTATGGCACGGTAAATGCGAAGTACACGAGCAGTTTACAGGCGCTTCTATGAAAATGATGCAACAAATGAATCCCGATGCCGAAATGCTCATGCACTGGGAAGTGCCTAAAGAAACCGTAAATACTTCTTTTGAAAACAGCAAAGGCGTTTTAGGAAGTACCAACGATATTTTGCGCTATGTGGGCGAAAGTAGTGCCAGCAAATTCATCCTTGCATCGGAATGCGATTTAGGCGCCACCTTAAAAGGCATGTACCCCGATAGAGAATTTATTACACCTTGTTTTAGATGCCCATATATGAAAAAAATAAATCTAGAAAACACACTGGCAACACTTCAAGCAATTGGCACCGAAAACAATAACCGCTACGAAATTATTCTACCAGAAAACACTATGCGCAACGCATATCTTCCCATAAAAAGAATGTTAGATTTTGCATGAAAACAGAAACCTTTGATATTGTAGTTATAGGAAGCGGCATTGCCGGTTTATCGTATGCCATGCGCTGTGCCGAATTTGCACAAGTAGCCATTGTTACAAAAGGCAATATTGGTGAGTCGAATACTATGTATGCGCAAGGTGGAATAGCTGCCGTTTTTGATGATAATGATTCCATAAGCAACCACGTAGCAGATACGCTCACTGCCGGAGATGGTCTTTGCGATAAGCAAGTAGTAGAATTGCTTGCACGCAATGCCAAAGAAGCCATTCTGTATTTAGAACAACTCCAAGTAAATTTCAATAAAACACAAAGTGGCACTTTCGATTTGCACCGCGAAGGAGGGCACTCTCACGCCCGTATTGTACACCATGCCGATGCCACCGGAAAAGAAGTAGAAAACTCCTTGGTAAAAGCCGTACACAACTGCAAAAACATTACCATTCTCGAAAATCATTTTGCTGTAGATGTAGTAGTAAACAACAATAAGTGTAAAGGCATAATTGCATTTAACCCTGCTACCAAAAAATTTATTGGCATAGCTTCTAAACTAACCATGCTGGCCTCCGGTGGTGCCGGGCAAATTTATTTACAAAACACTAATCCTGCCGTGGCTACTGGCGATGGATTTGCAATGGCATACCGAGCCGGAGCAGAAATGATGGATATGGAATTTGTACAGTTTCACCCCACCACTTTGTTTGCAAAAGAAAAAGAAACATTCCTTATTACTGAAGCAATACGCGGGTTTGGAGCGGAACTAAAAAACAAAAATGGCATTCCATTTATGGAGAACCAACATCCGCTTAAATCGCTTGCCCCACGCGATATTGTAACACGAGCCATCATAAGCGAAATGGATAAAACAGGAAGCGATTGTGTATATCTTGACCTTACCAGTTTTAACCAACAAGAATTGGCACAACACTTTCCGAATATCTACCAACGCTGCAAGGAAGAAAATATAAATCCCGCTACCGATATGATTCCTGTGGTACCGGCCGCACACTACGTTTGTGGAGGTATTCACACCAATTTAGAAGGCAATACCACCGTAGAATACTTATATGCCTGTGGAGAATGTACGGGCACCGGAGTGCATGGCGCTAATAGACTTGCCAGCAACTCGCTTCTAGAGGGATTGGTATTTGCAAAGCAAGCTGCCCACGACTCCCAAAACAAGCTGTTGCAAATGGGAAATAGCGCAAACAACAACGAAAAATATTTTGATACTCCCTACTTCGAAGCACTGAAAATATGCACTACATGTAGCTCCAAACTCACTGCGCTAAAATGGCACTTACAAACACTAATGTGGCATAACTGCGGCATTATACGAACTGAAAGTAAACTTGATTCTTGCCTTCAAGAACTCGAATCCATTGAAAACAAAGTACTGCAAATTTTAGAAACCGAAGGCTTCTCCATACTGGCAATGGAATTGCTAAACATGGTAGAATCTTCAAAAATGATTTGCACTGCTGCACTCAACAGAAAAGAAAGTAGAGGCTGCCACTTCCGTAGCGACTATCCACAAAAAAACAATGCTGCTATTCATTCAAAAACATCTCTAAAAACAGAACAATAAAACAATAGAAAACCATGGCAGCAACTACCGACTTTTGCAAACAAAAAACATCATTTCTAGACTCAAAAAATCTTACAGCACATCAAGCAAAAGAGAAAGCACAATACATTGCATTTGCCCCTGTAATTTTTAAAGTAGCCCTAGCACTTCGCAATCTCGGTATTCTACAACTCATTGAAACTGCCGGAAACAAAGGACTTTCTATTGAAGCCCTCCAACACCAAATTCCCTATTCTGAATATGGACTAAACGTGCTGTTGCATGGCGGAGTTCAGGCAGGACTCCTCTCGAAAAACCACAACAACTTTATACTTACTTCTACCGGATACTTCTTCTTAAACGATGAAATGACTAAAGTAAATTTCGATTTTGTAAACGATGTTTGCTATCGCCCTTTAGATCACCTTGAAAGCTCCATAAAAAATAAACGCCCCGAAGGTTTAAAAGAGTTTGGCAACTGGCAAACTGTATATGAAGGCTTATCGCAACTACCTCCTCAAGTGCAAAATAGTTGGTTTGCATTCGACCATTTCTACTCCGATGATGTTTTTGACAAAGTAATGCCCATTCTCTTTAAGAATGACATTACAACCATACTCGACATTGGTGGCAACACAGGAAAATTTGCCAAACGCTGCATTGCATACAATCCAAAAGCCATCGTTACCATTGTAGATTTGCCGGGGCAAATTGGAATCGCGAAAAATGCCGTACTACCATTCAATACAAATGGAAACATACAATTCCACGAAGCAGATATGCTTTTGCACGAAAACCAACTTCCCTCCAATACCGATATAATTTGGATGAGCCAGTTTTTAGATTGCTTTTCTGAAAACGAAATAATTTCTATTCTAAAAAAATGTGTGGCTGCCATGCAAGAACATACTATGGTTTATATTCTTGAGCCACTAACTAACCGCCAGCGCTATCCTGCAGCAGCTTTTGTGGTGCAACTTACCTCGCTCTATTTTACAACCGTAGCAAACGGAAACAGCCGCATGTATTCTTTTGAGGATATGGAAAGCATGATAAAAAAGGCAGGCTTGGAAATTACTTCCACAACAGAAAATCTCGGTATATGCCAAACACTAATTGCCTGCAAAAAAGCAACAACATAAATTTATTTCAACATGATGAACATCATTTCTATTGCCAATAAGCACACATAACTTTATACAAAACTCAAGGTGTATGAATCTACTAAAAACAGTTGCCATTGCTATTACTTTACTACTCTTTGGGTGTAAAAAAGATGCTGCCACTTTCGGCAATATCAATATACAACTTGCACACAAAGTTGATACTCAAGTGTTTGAATTCAACGCTATGAATTACACTTGCGCGGCAGGCTACACTTACAAAATTAGCAGATTGCAATACTACCTATCAGGCTTTGCAATAAAGGATAGTAAAGGGAACCTAATCACTTCAAAAAAGGTGTTTTATGTAGATGCGCAGCAAGAGGCAACGCAACTTATTTCGCTGGCAGGCATGCCGCTTGGCAGCTATACCGATATATATTTCTACATAGGTTTAGATACAGCGCAAAACAAATCGAATGCCTTGGATGCAACTATAGAAAATGCAAACATGTCGTGGCCCGATGCAATGGGAGGCGGCTATCATTTTTTAAAACTGGAAGGTTATTATACAGGCAACTCCGGTAATGCAGGCTTTGCCATGCACTTAGGAAAAAATGGAAATGCAGTTCCTATTCACATCGAAAAAAAGTTTGAAATACAACCTAACCAACAACCGCTGCTAAGCCTAAATATGAACCTAAACGAATGGCTCAAAAACCCCGAAGTATATGACTTTGCAGCCGATGGAAGCTACTCCATGAACAACGATAGCGCTATGAAAAAATTATATAGAAACGGAGTGGATGTATTTAACTAAACACACCACTGTATAAAACTGAATGTTATGCAACTAACAACCAAAATACTGTTAGTGTTTTTTGGAATGGCACTAAGCATTGCTTCTTGCAAGAAAGAAAATGCCGAAACTCCGGTAGCTATGAGCGAAACTCCTGTTGTGCTGGATATTCCACGCTTCTTTCCCAAAATGAAAATTCCGGACGATAATAAAATGACCGAAGAGCGCTTGCTGCTCGGAAGAAAACTTTACTACGACCCAATACTTTCAAATGATGGACGCTCCTGCTCCTCCTGCCATTTCCAATCTAAAGGATTTACTACCGAAACCATAGGCACACCCATACTTCCACACATCAATTTAGGTTGGAATACCAACTTCCTTTGGCGTGGCGAAAAACAATGCTCACTCGAAGAAATGATGCTTTTTGAAGTAGAAGATTTTTTTGGAACCGACATAAGTAAACTGAATGCCAGCGCGGAATACAAACTGCTCTTCCAAAAAGCTTATGGCATAAAAAATATTACATCGCAGCATGTTGCGTATGCTCTGGCACAATTCTTCAGAACCATGATTTCCGGCAACTCTCGATTCGACCAATACTACCGCCACGAAATATCTTTTACAGAAAGTGAACGAAGAGGAATGGATATATTTTTTTCCGAAAAAGGCGACTGCTTCCATTGTCACGGCAGCATACTTTTTACCGATAACTCATTTCATAACATAGGACTAGATAGTGTGCTTAGTCCCGCAAACCAAGGCAGATACATCATTACAGGGAAAGATGCCGATATGGGCGCATACAAAACTCCAACACTGCGCAACTGCGATTTGCGTACACAATTTATGCACGATGGCAGGTTCAAAACACTAGAAGAGGTGATAGATTTTTACGATAGCGGTTTCCATCAAAGCAGCCCCAATATAGACCCCCTCATGCTGCTGCCCGAAAAAGAAAATGGGCTTCAACTTACTACCCAAGAAAAAACAGATTTGCTTGCATTTCTAAGGTCTTTAACCGACCAAACATTTATTACCAATCCTGCCTTGGCAAAGCCATAAACGCTGCGCTATACATAACCGATATCAAAAATCTTATTGAACTGTCCGGCATTTAACGAAGCAGGTGCTAGGCGCATTAAAGCATTACGAAATCCAATAGCAACTGGATTCTTTAAATGTGCAATCTTGCCTATTGCCCAACTGGTATTTACAATATCATGTACCTTTTTTACGCGCAATGCCGCATACTTTTCGAAAGCATCAGCCATGCTATTTCCGGCAAGCAGCAACTTCTGAATGGTATAAGCATCTTCGATTGCTTGGCATGCACCTTGTCCTAAATTAGGAGTGGTAGCGTGTGCTGCATCGCCAATTAAACAAGCGTTTCCTCTATGCCACGCAGCATTAGGTTTTATATCCGAAATATTACTAAAAACAATCTGTGCTTTAGGCGTTTCAGCTATTAGCCTTAAAACATCGGCACTAAACGAACTAAACAATTCCTGCAAATCTACATGCTCATCTTTTACCAACTCTTCGTTTGCCACAGCATACCAATACACTTTGCTACTGCTTACTTTCACAAAGCCAAAACGCAATCCGCTGCCCCACGCTTCTATTGCTGTATGAGCATATTGGCTTGGCAAATCTACTTCACAAATTCCCCGCCAACATACTTGTGCAGCACTGCGTATCTCACTCCTTTCAAAATATTGATTTCGCACTATAGATTTTATGCCATCGGCACCTATCAACACATCACATGCAAACGTTGAATTGTCTTCAAACACAAGTGAGAATCTATCGCTTTTTTCAACCTTAGATAAGCGCTTAGATAGCTGTATATTTTCTAGGCCCACCTCTGCTGCAAGTATGCTCTGCAAATCGGCTCGGTGAATGGCCACATTATACACGCCATATTGCTGTTCAAACTTTCCAAGCTCCATACATGAAAGTGTGCTAAGCTTTTCGTTTGTAATATTCATTGAAGCTACCTTATTGCCGGCCGCTTCAATTTTAGAGTGAATACCAAGTTTCTTGAAAATTTGCATGGCATTGTTTGCCAATACAATTCCGGCACCCACAGGTTTTATGGCAACTGCACTTTCAAAAACAATCACCTGCTTTCCAATTTGTTTTAGTGCCAAAGCAGTGGTAAGTCCACCAATACCGGCACCCACAATTACTATATCTTCTTTCATACAATCATTTAAAGAAGCCCACTAAGATTGTGCCTTTTTTAACTGCGAAGCAAACAGCATTACAGCACTAAAAAACAATACAAGTGCAGCAAACAAAAGCAAACCGTTTATATGCGGCACAGGTGTGTAGGTAAACGAAGCCATTCCCTGCACGCCCAGAAGCAATTCGTTTAGCAATACGCCTGTGAAGAAACCAAAAGCAGCAACACGTGCAGTTTTGGTAGGCTGCAGATAGTTATTAAAGAAAGAATAACCAATCAAAAACAGGCTGAATACTCCCAACAAAACCAAATGCAGATATGCAATTACAATAGACCTAAAACCAAACACCAAATGGCTGAGTGAAGGAATTACCGAAACAGTTTGCAATAGAAATTTTATGCTCAATGCAATAACTGCACTATACAAGAATAAATTTACCCACACAGGTTTTGTTTCGTGCTTTAAATGTCGCAGCAGCGGATAACACTTAACTACCAATGCTACCCATGCAAACATTTGCAAAAAGGTAGTAATTACAGTAACTACATATAACCACATCGGCAACTTTAGCCAAAGCATAGAAAGCAATACAGTGGGCACCGATGTAATTGCAAATATCCAAAAGTACTTACTTACATCGGGAAAACCTTTAGGGAGCATAGATACAGCCAATGCCATACTGCCGAAAAAGAACCATCCGTTGTATTGAAAATGTAGAAAGTAATAAATAAGCCCTAAATACAAATCGGGTGTAATGCGTTGCTTACTCGACATTAAATACGCCAATGTAAACGGGCCAACCGCAGATATAATATTGAGCAATAAACCTGCAATTGCCCACAGCTTAAATGGATGCTCCTTGGCTGACAATGCTCTTGAATCGCGGATAAAATAAACCGCATATACCACTGCCAATACTATTGATAGTGTAGAAAATGTAATTGAAACAGCTTTGTATCCTTGTGCAGTGAATGCAAACAACATTCCAAATGCACAAACCAAATTGAAAATAAAAAGGTATGTATATTTTCTTTGGTTTACATTCTTTAACCTTAGTGAAAGTACCAATGCCAATGCCATATACAACATGTGGCTTACCCATCCGCTAAACGCAAAATGAGAATGTGCATGCAACAAATTTTTTTGGCTGAAAAACGGAAAATCGTAAGCAATTTTATAGCGCATTACCACTCCAAATAATGCCACTATGGATAGATTCAAAATACCCCATACAAACCATTTTCTATACTGTAATATATTGTTCATTTTTATTTAAAATTGAGCCTAAGATTAGTAATGATTACATACAATTTTGAAGATTTTTTTCTAATGCAGCGTTATCTACTTTAAGGTGTAACTTAGTCTATTCAAATGTATGCTGCATCCAAAATTTTGTTTGAAAACTTCTTACTTCTAAACATAAAAAATAGGTGTTATTTTATTTTCCCAAGCACTTCCAATAGCACAACTGCTTGGTTCATTTCGGGGTCTTTAGCTCCATAGAGCAGGGTTACATTGCTAGTTGCATCCATTGCTTTTAATCGCTTTAATTCACTGGTATGGCTTTTCAATTCTTCCCTGTATAATTTCTTAAACTCTATAAACCGCTCAGGCACATGCCCAAACCATTTTCGCAATGCTGCAGAAGGTGCAATTTCTTTGAGCCATTCATCAATAGCAGCCGCTTGTTTGCTAATGCCGCGTGGCCAAAGGCGATCTACTAAAACTCGGTAACCATCGTCTTCTTCAGGTGCTTCGTAAATACGCTTTACTTTCATACCTAATTATCTTTTTTACAAATGTAGAGGATACTCTTTCTATTTTATACGGTAAAAAAAAAGAGAGGCTGCTTTATTAGGGCAGCCTCTCGCAATGGGATTGATATTTACATACCCTAATTCGATGTAATTACTCTACAATGAATTTACCTTTCATCATTCCGTAGTGCCCAGGAAATGAGCAAAGGAAATCGTAAGTTCCTTTACCGGGTGCAGTAAACTCTATTTCGGTAGATTCCCCACCACCAATAGTTTTTGTATGTGCAATTACTTCACCTTCTTTGTCTTTAGGAATGTAATCGTTGTCTTTAGCAGCAACGGCAGCTTGTGCAAATGCCTCTAAATCTACGCCTTCATCCAATAACACAAAGTTGTGCCCCATTGCTACTACAGGAGCTTTGCCTACATGTTTTAGCGTAAGCTTTACATTCTGGCCTTCTTTTACTTTAATTTCCGTAAGGTCAAACTTCATGTTGTCGTCTCCGGTAATGGTAACTACAGCATCGCTGAGCGGAGCTGCCGGAGCTTCTGCAGCGGGAGCCTCTGCCGCAGGTGCTTCTGCTGCCGGAGTAGCTTCTGTGGTGTTTGAAGAATTGTTACAAGCCGAAAATAATAAAGCGGCAGATGCAAAAACGAACAGTGTTTTTTTCATGTTGTTGATTGTTTTGATTGTTTAAAAATTATTGAAAAAATCTTTTATACGTATCGAATGATATTTGGAGTTGGGTTACTACGGTATTGGCTTCTTCTTGCGATGTAGCAGATTTTAGCAGGCGAACCAAACGCAAGTGCGGGTAAAGCCATAAATGCAGCGCATCGTGCGCAGCTCCTTTCATGGTACAACTGTTTACAAGCAACTTATTTTGTGCCTCTATTTCGGCTGCTAATGCTTGGTAATTTCCTGTTGTAGGATTACGCTGGTAGGCTGCTACCAATTGCATACTTTTTTCTATGAATGGTTTCATTGCGGCATTTACTACCCAGCGTTCGCCATTATTAAGTTGAAGTGTTTTTTCTCCTTCAACATTTTCTACTACCGTTGCTTGCTGCTGTGCAGCATTGTTGCAAGCCACCAATAGAAGAAGTAAAACCAAGAAGATGCTAAAACGCTTTTCCATTTTCATAATTACGCACTAAATGAATCTTCTAATGCTATTGATTTTGGAAATAGAATATTGTTTTCTAAATGAATATGTAAATGCAGATCTTCTTCAAACTCCTTTAGCATTGCAAATGTTACTCTATAAGTATTACAGCCATCTGCCGGTGGCTCATAATTATTGGTGAGTGCTGCAATCTTTCGAAAGCGCTCACCCTCTGTATCGTGCTCGTGCATCATCATTCTAATTGGATTTTGCACAGTTCCAAAAGGAGCTTGTGCGGTAGTGCCTTCTTGCTTAGCCTTTACCATTTTTCTAATGTATGGAAAGAGCATCAGCTCTTCTTTCTTCATGTGCATGGTAAGTTCGCCCGCAGAGGCTTCAAATAGTTCGCCCACTTCGGCAAGTTCGGGATGGTGTTCGCCATGCACGCGAATAATCTTTTCTAAGAACGGAAGTATTTCAGGAATTTTGGTTTCTACATATCGGTGGTGCTTTTTCTCCACATAATCTGCCAATAAATCGAGTGGCCACGAAGCATAATCAGAGGCAGTTGGGCTATAAGAAACCGTTGCTTCTTCTAACTGCTGAATAAGGTTTGAAGGGTCGATTTCGCGCTGATTACAAGCCTCGCCTATGGTGCGGTTTCCATTACAGCAAAAATCAATTTTATGCTTTTTGAATACCGATGCTGTACGATAATCTTTAGCAACCAAATCGCCAATTACTGTTTCTTTTGTGATACTCATGATACGATATTTTGTTTATTAGTTTTTTTCTGCAACAATGGCTATTGCATTCATATTGCGTTGATGTTTTTGAAAAACTGAACGCATTTCTACAATACGTTTCATGGCTGCAGGATTTAATAAAACATTCATGCCTATTTTGAGTGTTCCCAGCCAACCTTCATCGTCTAAAATCCTCCTTGTTTCTAACAATAGCATTTGGTTTGTAAACACTTTTTTAACCGAAAACCCTTCTTTTTCCAATAGCTCCTTCCATTCGCTTTCGGTAAGTGGGCGGGCATTTACCTTAATTGAAAAGGCTAAATCTTTTTGAACTTCACTTTTTGAAGTTTCGTTTACATCTACCAATCCTAATTCGTGTATAGCATACAAACCTCCCCTTTTTAATATGCGGTGTGCTTCTCTAATTATTTCTGACTTGCGGTGATCGTTATGCATTGTTAGCATAGCTTCACCCCAAACTTTGTCTTTTGAATTATCGCTTAGTTTGGTGCTACTTGCATTCGCCAATACAAACTGAATATTATTACCTTTCAACTTGTGTTGCAACATATCCACAGCATCTTCATCTGCATCTATACCCACATAAGTTTTTGGCTGTTTTTTTAATGCTAAAGAAGCTGTGAAACCAAGCCCCGGAGCAAACTCTACTATATTATCTTCCGAAGAAATTTCTAATGCGGCAACTAATTTTTGGGTTAGTTCTTTTCCACCAGGGCGCAGTACTTTTTTCCCCATTCTGGCTAAAATCCAATGCCCTTGTGCTTTTGAAAAATCTTTGGTATCCATAATACATTACTGTTTAGTTATTCACTGTGTATTTCCCCATTGTGCTAAGTCGTCTTCGTTCCATAGCTGCGGGAAAAATTTCCGCTGCTGGAATTTAGGATGTAAATATTTTTTCCATTCGCTACCGCCCGTGGCTGCTTTGTTTTCGCCCTTGCTGTCTAAATAATGCTGTGCTGTTTCTAAATGCACCAATGGCCATTTTACATTATAGAGCCAATCGAATTCTTTCAATTTGGTTGTAAGCTCTGCCGATGGGTTGGTGAATTTCTGAGCCTTTTCTTCTAAGGTATTGCCTGCAACTCTATTTGCCAATGCAACAAAACTTTCTAAATATTTCTCTTCAAATAAGCGCAGCGTAAGCGATTTTTCGCCTGTTTGCCTATTGGTGCCTGCATCTTTCCAATAAATATGATTAAAATAATCTTCGGTAGCAGGCTCGGCAGGAAGGCGCTTTTTTCCTTCTTCGTTGATAAGGTTTGCCAATGGCGTGCAATAAATTTCTAGATAGCGAAACGATGCCGATTGAAAACCGCTTGCAGGTGCCAAAGTGCTTCTAAATGTATTGTAGTCATCGTAATTCATACCATATTTCATAACATCAAATGATGTAATGAGCATGGATGTGTAACGGTTGAGTCTATTCAATTTATCTATCCAAACAGCTTCACTCAAGTCTTCAAATACCAATTGTTTCAACTCGTGAATCATCATATTAAGAACCAATTCTGTTACTTGGTGATACATAACAAAAATGGTTTCGTCTTTAAAATCGGTGCGTGTTTTTTGCAGCGTAAGCAAGGTGTCTACCTGAATGTAATCCCAATATGTAATTGGCTTTGCTTGTAGTAATCCTTTGAAATAAGTTTCAGGATTTTCTCCCAATTGGCGATACTTTTGCTCAAGGTCATGGATGATTTTTCCTGTGCTCATATTAGTTGTTTGATTTAATAAGTAAAACGCCAAAAATAAACAAAGCCGCTACTTTTATTACTTCAAATCCGGCAAACAAGAAATGCAGATTCGAGGGCTGTACTACTTTATTATTTATAATTGCTTGCGCTCTTTCATCTAATGCCGGCAGCAGCCAACCTGTTTGAATTGCCAACAACAAAACCGGTATTAGAAACACAGCAAAACGTATTTGAACTACTGATGTTTTAGATAGCAGTAATATTGCCGCTATTGCTATAGTAATTACCCATTCAACTCTGTTCAAAGCTGCAAAAACCAACCTGCCAATTTCTAATCCAAGCGGAAGCGTAATGCCCGGAGCGCGGAACTTAATCCACGATTCCATAAAACTGATAGCACATACAAAACCAATCCAAAGAAAGGTAAATGCTAATACTATTGGAAGCTTTACAGTTCTCATAACAGTGGAGTGGAGGTATTGTTTTTGTAGAATTGAATTTTCGAGTTAAACATCTCTGCCATTTTACTTCCTTGCCATTTGGCTCGCTCAGCCTTTTCGCCTCTAAAATGAGCATCGGTATTTTCTACAAACAACTGTACCCATCGGTTGAAATGTTCTTTCTCTACAGGCAACTTTGCATGGGGCACAAATGGAGCTCCAAAGTAAGTATGCTCTTCGAGTAAAATAGTTTGCCAAAAGCGATACATTTTTTCTAAATGTGTATCCCATCGATCCTGTATCACATTATTAAAAATATCTTTCAACATATCATCCTCCCTTACTTTGGCATAAAAACTATTTACCAAAAGTTGCACATCCTCTAAGGTTTCAATATCCTTTAATCCACTCATTTTTACTGCTGCTCTCCTATCAACTCTTTTTCCAATAATTGTTAGCCGCAGCTATAGTTTGAAACTCAATTGCAATTACATTGGCAGAGGCAATAAGTTGTGCCGTATCGTTGGAATAATCGTCTCTCAATTTTTTCCGTATATCTGGATTAGTTTGTATGGCAGCAATTGATTTACGAGCTAGTTTTACTGCCAACTCTCTACCTTCTTGTGGTGTAGCCGTAATTAAAGACGGCAACCAAATTTCTGTACTTTCCATGATACTAATTTTATGTTATGAACCAATTTTATTTTTCCTATTACTACTCGTTCCTCTATCGCTTCAATACTGTTTTTCCCGATTTTATTCCCAATGCCAAATCGTATGCACTGGTTGTGGTAAGCATTACTTTTATTCCCTTTCTAACCTTAGCAAACTTTTCGTGCATGGGGCATGGCTGCTCATCGTTGCAACTTTCTAATCCCATACCACAGCCGTTGTAAATAGAATCGCCATCAATTGCGTAAACAATATCGCTCATTTTAGTTTGGCGCATTTGCTCAATACTCATGTCAAATCCACCGTGCGGCCCCTTGCAGGAATTCAAAATATTATGCTTGGTAAGTGCGCCTAAAACCTTTGCCGTAAAGGCTTCTGGTGAACCGGAATGCTCTGCCACATCGCCAATTTTTACCCGCTTGCCTTCCAGCGATTGGGTAGCGATATAAATAATAGCCTTAATACCGTGCTCACATGCTTTTGAAAACATTGCAGTTATTGTTTCGCTATGCAAATGTAAAAGCATTTTATATTTCGGACAATTTTATCGTAAATAAATTTCCTCAAAAATGTTAATTGCATTTTTGCTCTTTTACTAGGCAAAAACAATGCACAGTTTTGTCATGAAATTGTAAAGTTTACACACTAAGGAGCTATGCCTAGCTGTACTAGAAAAACAACAAAAATTATGGTTGAGTATGTTTGGCCTCATTCCACCAAACATCCATCTCGGCTAAGCTCAAATCGCTTAGTTTACAATTATTCTCGGCAGCCTTCTTCTCCATATATTGAAAGCGATAAACAAATTTCGAATTCGTTCTTTCCAATGCGGCTTCAGGATTTACATCAATAAAACGAGCATAATTTACCAACGAAAAAAGTACATCCCCAAACTCGCTTTCAACATCACCTTTAGAAGCATTCTTTTCAATCATCTCATTCAACTCACCAATTTCTTCCTGCACTTTCTGCCACACTTGCTGTGGTGCTTCCCAATCGAACCCGAGTTGGCGTGCCTTTTCTTGAATTCGCTGCGTTTTAGGTAAAGCAGGGAGCGATTTTGGCACGCCTTCCAATGCACTTTTGCGCCCTTCTTTCAACTTCAATTTCTCCCAGTTCTGCTTCACCTCTTCTTCATTATTCACTTTTACATCGCCATAAATATGTGGGTGGCGTGCAATTAGCTTTTCACATAAACTATCAATAACCTCTGCGATATTAAATGCTTGCTGCTCTTCACCAATTTTTGCGTAAAATACAATATGTAACAATAAATCGCCCAGCTCCTCTTTCACAGATTTTAAATCGTTTTGCGCAATAGCCTCATTCAATTCATACACTTCTTCAATGGTAAGGATGCGTAAACTTTCCATGGTTTGTTTTTTATCCCACGGACACTTTTCGCGCAATTCATTCATAATATTCAAAATCCTTTCAAATGCCTTTAGTTTTTCTTGCATCCTTTCTTTGTTTTGCCTGCAAAATAGTGTTTCCATGAAAAAAATAATTGAATGTGTTCCTAACTTTAGCGAAGGACGCAACAAAGAAATTATACAGCAAATTACCTCAGCCATAGAAAAAGTAGAAGGCGCACAACTTTTGCATGTAGATATGGGCGCTGCCACCAACCGCACCGTAGTAACCTTTGCGGGTAATGAAGATGCCGTTGTAGAAGCCGCTTTCCAAGCAGTAAAAAAAGCAAGCGAACTAATTGATATGCGCCACCACACCGGAGAACACCCGCGACAAGGCGCTACCGATGTGTGCCCATTTATTCCCATTGCCAATGCCAGCATGGAAGACTGTATTCATTGCGCGCAGCGCTTAGCAAAGCGAGTAGCAGAAGAACTACACATTCCTGTTTATCTATACGAAGAAGCTGCAACAGCACCACACCGCAAGAACTTGGCACACATACGCGCTGGCGAATACGAAGGCATTGCACAAAAAATTACATTACCCGAATGGAAGCCCGATTTTG
Organism: Chitinophagales bacterium; assembly: GCA_019638515.1. Taxonomy (NCBI): domain Bacteria; kingdom Pseudomonadati; phylum Bacteroidota; class Chitinophagia; order Chitinophagales; species Chitinophagales bacterium. The sequence continues at coordinate 666,811 of JAHBTS010000002.1, forward strand.
GTGCAGCCATTTTTAATGAAAAGAGTGGCAACCTAATTACCGGAGCCAGAAAAATACTCATTGCCTACAATGTAAACATCAACACTACTTCGGTGCGCAGAGCCAACTCCATTGCGTTTGATGTACGCGAGCAAGGCAGAAAAGTAAAGAACCAACAAGGAGAAGAAATACAACAACCCGGTTGGTGCAAAGCTGTAAAAGCAATTGGTTGGTATATTGAAGAATACGGCATTGCACAAGTATCTATGAACCTTACCGATGAAGCTCAAACACCCATTCACACAGCATTTGATGCCTGCGTAAAAAGTGCATACGAGCGTGGCATGCGCGTAACCGGTTCTGAACTCGTGGGCTTAATTCCGCTGCAATCTCTTTTAAATGCCGGTCGCTACTTCTTAGAAAAACAACAGCGCAGCATAGGCGTGGGAGAAGAAGAATTGGTGCGTATTGCCATAAAAAGTTTAGGCCTAGATGAGCTATCGCCATTTATACCCGAAGAACGCATTATCGAATATGTTTTGAAAGATAAAAGCACCTCCTTGCTGGCAAACAAAACGCTAACTGCCTTTGCAAACCAAACAGCCAGCGAAAGTCCTGCTCCGGGTGGGGGCTCGGTTGCTGCTTATGCCGGAGCGCTGGGCGCCTCGTTGGGAGCAATGGTGGCTAACCTTTCTTCGCACAAAAAAGGCTGGGACGACCAATGGCAATACTTTAGCAACTGGGCAGAAAAAGGACAAGCCTTAAAAACACAACTACTAAAAGCAGTAGATGAAGACACACAAGCATTCAATGCCATTATGAATGCCTTTGCACTACCTAAAACCACCGATGCAGAAAAAAAGGTACGTGCCGCAACCATAGAAGAAGCTACCCAAAATGCAATTTTAGTTCCTTACCATGTAATGGAAATGGCAGCCGAAAGTTTTGATTTACTGATGGCAATGGCAGAGAAAGGCAACCCCAACTCCATAAGCGATGCCGGAGTAGGTGCGCTTTGTGCCAGAACAGCCGTGTATGGCGCATACCTTAACGTAAAAATAAATGCCGCTTCATTAAAGAATGAAACCTTTAAAAATGAGATACTCGCAAAAGCTGAGACCTTACTACAATCAGCACTCTTGAGAGAAACTTCTATTTTAGAAATCGTAAAAGCAAAGATGTAACGCCTATTAGGCTATATTCGCGCACCCTTTTCTCTTAAATAAGAATGTAATAGTGTTCCGACAGCTTGTAATAGCTTTGTTATCATGTATATCGTTGGTTGCAACAGCCCAAAACATAGAGGTATTTGGTAGAGTGTACGATGCCCGCACACAAGAACCAATGCCTTACGTGAGCGTGAAATTCAACAAGGTATTGCAAGGCGTTATTACCGATGATAATGGCGTGTACAGAATACGAACCAACCAATCCGTAGATACACTTATCTTTAATTTTCTGGGCTATAAAAAGGTATATAAAAAGCTGCGCCACAGCAAATACCAAGAAATAAATGTGGAAATGGAAGAAGGTGGAATTTCGCTCGAAGAAGTTACGGTAAAAGCCAAAAAGCGTAAGCGCGAAATAGATACTGCCGCACAGTATGTTTACTACAGAGTACTTGAAAACAAAAGTAAAAACAGTGCAGACAATGCAAATTCATATCGCTACCAAGAGTACACCAAGCTGCTTACATCTATGCTTAACCCACCCAAATGGTTCACACGGTTGCGCATTCTTAAACCATTCAAATTTTTATTTGAAAACATAGACTACACCGAAGACAGCAGCAAATTTGTGCCCGGCTTAATGAAAGAAAGTATGGCAGATGTATATTACCAAAAACATCCAAAAAAATATAAGCGCCTAGTTACTGCCGATGTGCTTACCGGAGTAGATAACGAATCGCTGAATGCTTCTATTGATTACCAAACATCCAATATTCAAACCTATGATGACTTGTATGTAATTGCCGGAAAATCTTTTCAATCGCCATTTTCACCCGGCTCTAATATTCTTTACCGATACTATCTTACAGATACCGTAAAGATGGAAGGTAGAACTACCTATAAACTTCACTTCGTAGCAAAGAACAAAGAAGATGTGGCGCTCAAAGGTTACGCATGGATAGATTCTGCCACATGGGCAATAAAACTTTACAAATTCCGCCCCAACGAAAAAGCCAATGTAAACTTCCTTGCCGATTACAGTATTAAACAAGAATTTTCATTCATAAAAAATCAGTGGATTCTACAATCGGAGAATCTACAAGCCGTAGGAAGCATCAATAAAAAAAGAAGTTGGTTTGCCGTATTAGCACAAAAACACTACGAGCGCAAAAACATAGAAATAGATGTTCCGCTCCCCGACTCTGTTTTTAGAATACCCGATGAAGTTGAATTTGACGACAGCGCCAAATCCTTGGCACGCCCACGTTTAGATAGTCTTCGATTTTCTCCGCTTACACCGCAAGAACGAAAAGTATATGTATTTAGCGATACTTTGCCAAAGGTGAGAGCATACAAACAATGGTACTATGCCATCAATGTGCTTTCAACCTTCATGTTTAGAATACCTAATTTTGAAGGTCCGGTAGATATTGGCAGGATATACAAATTTGTAAGCCGTAATAATGTTGAAGGCTGGAGGCTTAGAATTGGCGGCAGAACTACCAAACATCTTTCGCCATATTTTATGTTGGAAGGACATGTGGCATACGGTCTAAAAGATAAAGAATTTAAATACAACGGTACTATTAGAATTTTTCCGCCATCGAAGGTGCGCAAGTGGAATGCCCTCCAATTCATGTACCAATACGATATGGCTGTTCTTGGGCAAGAGAACCTTATTGTAACGTTCGATAACGTAATGTCGCTTCTTAGAAAGAAACCATTGCAGCGCGTAATGAAAATTAGAAATGCCAATGTGCAATGGGAAAAAGATTGGCTAAACGGACTTTCTACCATTATGGCATTCGACCAAAAAACCTACTACGATATTCCACAGGTTTTTGATTTCGCAAAAAGAGATCCGCATACCGGAAGAATAGTGCGCGTGCCCAACTATACCACCACCGAATTGTGGGTAGATCTCCGTTATGCACACAAAGAGCAATCATACATAGCGTATGGCTACCGATATTTCCAAAAGGGAACCCGCTTTCCGCAACTCAACTTTAGAATTACAGGCGGCTTTAAAGGCTTCTTAGACGGCCAATACAACTACATGAAGTTGAATGCCATGCTATACCACCGCTTAAACTGGGCTGCCGGTTATACCAAATACACTATTAAAGGTGGTTATCTTTTAGGCAAAGTTCCTTACCCATCGGCATTTGTGTTTAGTGGGGCACTCACAGGTTTTTATTACGATAAAACTACCTATAACTTAATGCGCGATTTCGAGTTTATTGCAGATAAATATGTGAGCATTTGGATAGACCATCATTTCGAAGGCTTTTTCCTCAACAAAATTCCCGGAATTAAAAAACTGCAACTGCGTGAGTTTGTAACCTTTAAAGCTCTATTGGGCAACTTTTCGCACAGTAATAATAAAGCGCTTATTGTGCCAAGCGATTTCAATACTTTATCGCTAGTACCGTACATTGAAGCGGGCTTTGGCTTCGAGAATATCTTAAAAGTAATACGAATAGATTTTGTTTGGCGTGCTACACACTTAAATCCAAGCAGAGGTAACTACTGGAAAGATTTCGGCAATAATTGGGGTATAAAATTTTGTATTTCGCCCAAGCCTTAATTGGTGTATTAAAGTGCCAATAAATCTTTCATTTCAAACACACCTTTTTTGCCAACCAACCAACGTGCAGCGGTTACAGCACCTGCCGCAAAACCTCTGCGCGAATGCGCTTGATGTGTAAACACTAGTTCATCTACATCACTCTTGTACACAACCGTATGCGTACCCGGCACATGCGGCTCGCGTTTTGCCACTATGGGTAAACAAGTAGTGCTGTTCTGTGCAGTGGTAGTGTGCAATTGCCACTGCTCTACCCTTTTCAACTCGCTTAAAATAACCTCTGCAGTTTTAATGGCAGTACCGCTGGGGGCATCTTTCTTCTCTGTATGGTGAATCTCTTCCATTTCAACCTTGTATTGCGGCTGGTGCTGCATGAGAGCAGCCATCTTCCTATTCACCTCAAAAAAAATATTTACACCAATAGAAAAATTGGGAGCATAAAAAAGTGCCGCATCGGCTGCGTGGCAAGCCTGCCGTACTTCGGGCAAATGTTGCAGCCATGCAGTAGTGCCCACTACTACCGGTACATTTGCAGCAAAACATTTTTTTATGTTCTCTACCGCAACTTCCGGCTGTGTAAACTCGATTGCCACATCGGCTTTTTGCAGATTCTCTATAGTAAGTTCATGTAAATTGCTGCTCGTAATTTTTAGTACTATTTCATCGGCTCCGGCAGTTTCGGCTATTATACGTTCAATCTCTTTTCCCATTTTTCCATAGCCAATTAGTGCAACTTTCATTTGTAATTATTCTTTTTATGGTTTATAATCTAGTGTTTAAAAATATGTGAAGTTGATAGCAATTTGTGATACAAGGCAACTTACTTTATGTATTTCTCAAATGGCTTCACAAACTTAGCTGGATTGTAAGAAAGTTCTGCCTTTAAATCATCTTCCAAATTCTTCCAGCGTATGTATGGTGGATTGCCAATTACCAAATCGAATTTCTCATCAATTACAGCGGAAACAAAACTTTCATAACGCACATTTTGAAAGCGTAGCGACAGTGTTGAGTCTATTTCATAAGCTGCCACGTTTTTGCAGCCACGTTGCTGCAACAATTCTAAAAAAACCCCTTCGCCACAAGACGGCTCTAGCACTTTCGAATATTCAGTAATAGTAGCCATATCAATCATAAAATTGGCCACAACTTTTGGAGTAAAGTATTGCCCAAATTTATTCTTACCAAGCTGCTTTATTGCTGTTGTCATTCAAAAAAACTACTGCCACAAAGTTATTCTTTTTGAGGAAACACTAATCTTCACTACAAATGAAACCCCATGCAGGTATATTGTTCAACATTGAACTACAGCTACACTTCTTAGCTTCAACTCAACCAACATTCTAGTGTTTGTAATTGCACTAAACTTTTGCTACTGAAAAAGCATCTTAGCAACCATGAATAAATTTGTTTTAGGCCTACTGTTTTTAGTATTTTGCTTTTTACACACCGCTACCGCACAAGTTGTAACTTATGAAAAAGGTGCCAACAAACGTTCAAAAGATTTATTTGAACAGGCCGACAATGCGCTGGCATTTGGAAAATACAACGAAGCTGCCGATTTGCTGAAACAAGCTACTGCAAACCAATCGGGGTTTATTGATGCCTGGTTTGTATTGGGCATCTTGCAAATGGAAAATGTAAAAGATTACGCTGCTGCAGTTGCTTCATTAGAAAAGGTAAACACACTCGACCCAAACTATAAACCCGAACTATGCTTTCAATTAGGCAGAGCATATTTTTACAACCAGCAATACGAAAAAAGTAAAGCAGCACTCACACTCTGCAAAGGCAAAACGCTTTCTATTCACGATGCCAAACAAGTAGATATGTTTTTAAAAAGTGCCGACTTTGCAGTAGTAGCCATTCAGCATCCGCGTAAATTTCAACCAAAAAATTTAGGCATTGGAGTAAACACCGGTACCGATGAACTGATGCCAACCATTACTGCCGATGAGCGGTTAATTTACTTTACCCGTTTAGACCGCAGCGGCTACATGCTCGAAGAAAATATCTATGTAAGCCACGATTCTGCCGGGCATTGGAGCACCGCACAGATGGTAGATGCTCCCATTAGTTTATATTCTTACAACGATGGTGCCACTTGCATTTCGCCTAGTGGGAAATACCTGTTTTTTACATCATGCGAGCGACCCGGAGGCTTAGGCAATTGCGATATTTGGTTTGCTTCAAAAAACGAAACCGGATTCGAAAAACCACGCAACCTTGGTGGCAAGATAAATACACCCGGCAAAGATATTCAACCCAGCATTAGTGCCGATGGCAGAACCCTTTACTTTGCCAGCAACCGCAAAGGCGGCTATGGCGGTTTAGATATTTGGTACTCAGTATTGCAAGACGATTATTCTTGGAGCGAAGCCAAAAACTTAGGACCGCTCATTAACACCGAATTTGACGAGGAGCGTCCTTTTATTCACCCCGATGACCAAACACTTTACTTTAGCAGCGATGGACATCCGGGTTTTGGAGCCAGCGATTTTTTTGTAAGTAGAAAATTGCCCAACGGAGAATGGAGTCGCCCAGAAAACTTAGGGTTTCCAATAAATGGACCTGGCGATGAAATTGGAATAGTAGTTAGTGCCGATGGCAGAACCGCCTACTTTGCCAGCGAGCGAAACGATGGAAATGGCAGAATGGATATCTATAGTTTCGATACCGATGAAAGCTTTAAACCCAACTACGTTACTTATGTAAAAGGAAAAATTTTCGACTCCGAAACAAAAGCTGCACTCAAAGCAAATGTTCAGCTATTCGACCTCGCAACAGGAAAAATATATACCACACTTTCCTCCGATAACAAAGGAGAATTTATGGTTACACTCCCATCCGGAAAAGACTTTGCAGTAGAGGTAATGAAAGAAGGATACCTATTCCATTCCCTCCACTTTTCGTTGAAAGATGTAAAGCAAGGTTCACCATTTCATGTAAACGTACCGCTGCAAAAAATAAAAGCAGGACAAACCATTGTACTCAACAATGTGTTTTACGAAAGCAACCAGTTTACACTCAAAGAAAGTTCCAAAACCGAAATGAATTTAATAGCCGAAATGCTCACCAAAAATCCAACGCTTAAAGTAGAGATTGGCGGACACACAGATAATACCGGCTTAGATGCCAACAACAAAATATTATCTGAAAAAAGAGCTAAAAGCGTGTTTGACTATTTAATACAAAAAGGCATTGCAGAAACACGTATTGCCTATAAAGGCTACGCTGCATTGAAACCAATTGCAGATAACAATACCGAAAACGGCAAGGCTCAAAACCGCAGAACAGAATTACTAATTCTTGAAATTTAAACCATCTTACAAAGAAGCACATTAGCAATAAAATCGCTTATTTACATACGCTCTTTTATCTTAGCCAGTGCTTCAAAAATTTTTTCGAAATCTTCTTCGTAAATTAAAATACTGTGGCGAATAAAATCACCATCATTCTTTTTGCTTTCGGTAATCTTAAGCAACTTATCGCCCTGCTTTGTTTCTTTCAAATCGAGAAAATAAGTGCGCTTGCCCGCAGGAACTTTTTCCGAAACAATAATTTTATCTTCAAACATAGAGCCTATTTATGGCTTCAAACATATAATTTAGTTTTTGAAAAAGTATATTAGCCTAATCATGAAAATAATGTCCCTATTTTTTGCCGTACTACTTTGGCAAACCACTACTGCACAGCAAAAAAAATTCAATGTAGTAGTACTTGGTAAAACTATTGGGCATACAACCGTTACAAAAAAAACCGATGAAAAAGGCTTTACTTCATACCACTTAGCCAATCAATCATCTATAACTGTAATGTTTCAAAACCGTTCCAGTTCCATGACTTTTGATATTAAGTATTTCGAAGGAAAACTATACTCCGCGCAATGCCGCGCAATGAACAATGGAGAATTGGCAACAACCGATATAAGCAAAGATGCGCATGGTTATTTGGTAAAAAAAGGAAACGAAACAAAACACATAACCGAAGCCGCCACCTTCTCTTCTATGGAACTATATTTTTCGGAACCTATAAACGAAAAAAGAGTATTCTCTGAGCGCATGGGCGAATTTGTAGCATTTGAGAAAACAGCACCCGGTGAATATGTAAACAAACTAAAAGACGTAACCAATATTTACCGCTACCGCAATGGCGAACTATACGAAGTAGAAATGCGGAAACCGCTTGGCAGCGCTTATCTTCGCGCCCAAAAATAAAACCATTTTACTATGCCCCACACCACTACAGAAGAACTATTTTACACCATTGCACTCACCCAAATTCCCGAAGTAGGAAACACCATTTGTAAAAACTTAATTGCTTACTGTGGCAGCGCACAAGCCGTATTTTCCACTACCAAATCTAAGCTCAAAAAAATTCCTTTGGTGGGCGAAGTACGTGCCGAAAAAATTAGCCAATCCCTTCACCAAACCGAAGTACTACAAGCTGCCGAACAAGAAGTAACATTTATTGAAAAGCATAAAATCCAACCACTACTTTATACGCACAGTTCATTTCCGCAGCGTCTTTTACACTGCAACGATGCTCCTGCACTCCTCTTCTACAAAGGCAATGCCGACTTAAATGCAACAAAAACTATTGCCATTGTAGGCACGCGTAGTCCAACTGAATATGGTAAAGAAATTACCAAAAAAATAGTGAAAGAACTTTATGCCTCAGGTATTACAATATTAAGCGGTATGGCCTATGGCATAGATGGTATTGCACATCAAACAGCATTAGAATATAAACTCCCAACCATTGGCGTATTAGCACACGGGCTAAATAGAATATATCCCGATAAGCATAAAAACCTAGCCAAACAAATGATAAACGATGGAGGACTGCTTACAGAATACACCACCTGCAGCAACTTCCATCCGGGAAATTTTCCCGAGCGAAACCGCATTGTTGCCGGCATGAGCGATGCCGTTATTGTAATAGAAAGCGATATAAAAGGCGGAGCTGTAATTACAGCCAACATTGCCAATTCCTATAACCGCGATGTATTTGCCATACCCGGAAAAGTAGGCGATAAATACTCCAAAGGCTGCAACTTTTTACTAAAAACCTACAAAGCATCCATTATAGAAAGCGGGCAAGATTTACTCCTTGCCATGAATTGGGAAATAAAAAACAATGCAGCACCGGCACCTGCAAAACAACTGCAAATGGTACTCAGCGGAAAAGAAAAAATTATTTACGATATGCTTAGCTGCGGCAGCCAAACCGTAGATACACTCTTGGCAAATGGCAACCTTTCTGCGGGCGAACTTTCGGCAGCTCTCTTAGAAATGGAAATGAATGGTATTGTAATAGGTATGCCCGGAAAAAAATACAAACTCAACAACCACTAATACACTGCTACTTTACACTTCACGTTTTTTTAAGCCCATGGTTACTTTCCAAAAGTTATATTAGCCGCCTATGAAGCGTATAGACCGTTTAGTGGTTTCGCAATTTATAGGTCCATTCTTGCTCACATTCGGCATTGCCCTATTTGTGTTGGTAATGCAGTTTTTATGGAAGTATGTAGATGATTTGGTAGGCAAAGGAATCAGTACTTGGGTATTGGCAGAGCTTCTATTTTACGCCAGTGCCAAATTAGTGCCGCTGGCACTTCCCTTAGCTGTATTGCTGGCATCTATTATGACCATGGGCAGCTTTGGAGAACATTTGGAAATTACAGCCACTAAAGCAGCCGGAATTTCGCTCCTGCGCTTTATGTTTCCTCTCTTCATTACCTCTATTGCCATTGGTTTGCTGGCACTATTTTTTTCAAATTATATTTTACCGCTTTCTAATTTAAAATTCAGCACGCTGCTATACGATATTCGGCATCTAAAACCATCTATAGCGCTTAAACCGGGTATTTTTTACAATGGCATAGAAGGCTACGCCATTCGTGCCGAAGAAAAAAGTGAAGACGGTAATAAACTATACGGCATTATAGTTTTCGACCACACCAGCGGATTAGGAAGCGACCATGTAATTACAGCAAAAGAAGGCAGCATTATTCAAGACGAAGAAAAACTGGTACTTACACTTGCATTGCAAAATGGAAAGCAATACAAAGAAATGGCACCAAAAGATAACGACTCCACTGCCTTTCAAATGTATCGTTCCTCGTTTGGCACATACGAAAAACGCTTCGATTTGAGCCAGTTTAAACTATCGCGCTCCGATGAAAACTACTTTCGCGATTTAAAACAAATGCTGTCGCTCGGGCAATTGATTCAACAAAAAGACACCGTAGAAATTGAAAAACAAAACCTGCGAAATCAACTGCGCGATTACATGCGACCTTACTTCAACTTTTACAGGTTTGGGCTAGATACACTTCCACATTCCGCCACGGTTGAAAAGCAAAACACTTTCGATGAGATTTTAAAAAAACAACCTAAAGAAGTGCGTGCCGCCATTCTTGAAAATGCCATCAATAATGCCAGAAATGCCAAAAACTACACCGACATTACCACCAAACAACTAGAATTTAAGGGACGCGACATCAATAGTATAATGATTGAAGTGTATAGAAAGTTTACACTCTCGGTAGCCTGTGTAGTACTGTTTCTAGTAGGTGCACCATTAGGCTCAATTATTAGAAAAGGTGGTTTAGGGTGGCCCTTGTTTTATGCAGTTCTCTTTTTTATTCTGTACCACGTAAGCAGTATGATTGGCGAAAAATTAAGCGAGCGCGATAAACTTTCGGTATTTACCGGCATGTGGCTGAGTACCTTTATTTTATTACCTATAGGAGCATTTCTTGCCATGAAAGCTACCGATGATTCGCGCATACTTTCAGCCGATTTTTACAAAAAATTATTGCGGTTGAAAAAATGAGAAACATCTTCCGCATTCCACTGTTTGTATGGTGCAGCTTGGTGGCAGCAATAGTAGGATTGGCATTTATTGGCAGCCACTCCAAAGGCACCGAAAATCTTTTCTTTAACCAATACCACAGTGCTGCTGCCGATACTTTTTTTTCGCTTTTTACAAGGCTGGGAGAGTTCCCTTTTATTGCTGTTTGCCTACTGGTATTTTGGAAGTTAAAAGGTACAAAATCAGCCGCAGAGGCTATTGCAGCTATCGTTATTGCCAGTCTTTCGGTTCAGTTTTTCAAACGTATTGTATTTGGCGATTACTTTCGTCCACACCTCTTTTTTGAGCAAACACAGCCACTCAGAATTATTCCCAATATTGAACCTTTGTATCATTACAGTTTTCCATCGGGGCATACCACCGCTGCATTTTGCCTGTTTGCTACACTTTCTTTTCACACACACAAAACATGGCTGAAATTGCTCTTCTTTCTATTGGCGTTGCTTACTGCAATTTCGCGTATGTATTTGCTGCAACACTTTTTAACCGATGTAGTAGCAGGTGTATTTTTAGGCACTGCTGTTGCTTGGCTAATAAATTTATATTTTGCAAAACTAAATTGGCAATCAAATAATTGAAGTCGTTATTAAAAAGTTTATTGGAGTTCCCTACCCGCTTCTTTCTAATGGTATTTGCGGGCTTGTTATTCTTTCCGTTTTTAGGAAATGTACACTTATTTGATTGGGACGAAATAAACTTTGCAGAAAGTGCTCGCGAAATGCTTGTTTCCGGCAATTGGCGCATGGTGCAAATCAACTTTGAGTTATTTCACGAAAAGCCACCATTCTTCATTTGGTTGCAAGCACTCAGCATGAAAGTTTGGGGCATAAACGAATATGCAGCGCGCTTCCCAAATGCAGTTTGCGGAGTATTTACCGTGCTTATTGTATGGGCAATTGGCAGGCGGTTATATACCGGGCGCTTAGCCACTTATTGGTCGCTATTGTTTTGCGCATCGCTGTTGCCACATTTTTATTTCAAAAGCGGCATTATAGATCCTGTATTTAATCTCTTCATTTTTTTAGGTATTTACTTTATCTACCTAATATCGTTTACCAATGAGTTTGACGATAGAAAAACCCACCGATGGAAACAACGCTGGTATATAGTTTTATCTTCTCTATTTACAGGATTGGCAGTGCTTACAAAAGGACCGGTTGCCGTATTGCTCATAATGCTTACTATACTGGTGGTGTTTGTTTGGAATAAAGGGAAAATAACGATTGGCTTTAAGCATTTATTTATGTGGGCGTTTTGGATTAGCCTTATTGTGGCAGCATGGCTAAGTCTTGAATTTAAGCGCAACGGCATGCAGTTTCTACGTCCGTTCTTTGAATACCAAATTCGCTTGCTTACCACAGGCGATGCGGGTCATAGCGGCCCTTGGTTTTACCATTTTGTAGTATTGCTTATTGGCTGCTTTCCTGCATCTGTTTTTGCGCTGGCAGGTTTTAAAAACGATAACAGCGATGGCTTTGAGCAAGATAGTTTCAGGCGCTGGATGTTTGCGCTCTTAGGTGTGGTGCTGGTAGTTTTTAGTATAGTGCAAACCAAAATCATTCACTATTCATCGTTGGCATTTTTCCCTATTACATTTTTTGGAGCATACTATTTAGAAAAAGTAATGAGCGAAAAATTCAAAATGAAAGGCTGGATTGTTTTACTCCTTTCGGTAATGGGTTTGCTACTACTCACCGCTCTAATTGTGCTTCCGGTTGTTGGCAATAAAATGTACAAAATACAACCTTTTGCTAAAGCCGATTTTGCCAGCGAGGCACTCAATGCCAAAGTATATTGGAGCAAAAGCGATTTTATTCCCGCAGTTATTTTTGGAGTATCATTTTTTACTTCAATTTTACTTTTTACCACCTCAAAACTTAAACAAGCTATTGCACTGTTGCTCTTTAGCACCACCATTTTTTCGCACCTTACAATGGTTTGGTTTATACCTAGAATTGAACGCTATTCGCAAGGAGCACTCATAGATTTTATTACAGAAAAACAAAAAGAAAATGCACGGATAGAAGCACTCGGCTTTAAAAGCTATGCACCATTGTTTTATGGACAACAACAGCCGCCTCACTCCTATCCTGCCAATGCTCCTCGCTATATCATCACCAAAATTCATAGGTTAGAAGAAGTAAAAACATGGGTAAATGCCGATGAGATTGGCAGAAAAAATGGCTTCGTTTTCTTAAAAGAAAGACGAGATTAATAGTATTTGAAATTCTCAAAAAACATTTCATATTTACGTTGCAATTCGGTAGCAAAAGCAGATACCATCTCTCCTTTATCCTTGTTTTAGCAACCTCGGAATTGTTTTTTTCAAACATTATTAAACACATTTTAAAATATGATTTACAACACTTCGCGTGAGCATTTATTTATTCGTGAATATGGAAGACACGTTCAAAGAATTATTGCCCATGCCATAGAAATTGAAGACCGTGAACAACGCAACCGCTTTGCTAATGAAATTATTGAATTGATGGGGCAATTAAACCCACATTTAAGAAACGTAGAAGATTTTAAACACAAGCTTTGGGATCATCTGTTTATTATGAGCGATTACAAATTAGATGTAGATTCCCCCTATCCAAAAAAATCGCAAGAAGAACTGGAACGCAAACCAGTTCCACTACCCTATCCAAAAAGCAAAATACGTTTTAAACACTATGGAAAACATGTAGAAACATTAGTAAAAAAGGCACAAGAAACAACCGAAATAGAAAAACGTGAAGGGCTTGCCCATACCATTGGCAACTACATGAAATTGGTTTACCAAAACTGGAATAAAGAAAGTGCCAACGATGATGTAATTAAAGATGACTTACGCCTGCTGAGCGATGGCCAGTTAAGCCTCGATAGCCAAGCAAACATAAACCTACTTTCGCGTGGAGGCTACAAACCGCAACCAGTTAGCAACAATAACAACCGCAATGGAGGCGGGAAAAACAAGAAGTTTAAAAACAAAAATAAATTTAAGAAGTAAATATCTTCCCAACTTAAAATACCAACAATATGCCCAACGCTTTTGAAGTAACAGGAGGAAAAAAACTGAAAGGTGAAATAGTGCCGCAAGGTGCTAAAAACGAAGCACTGCAAATTCTATGTGCCGTTTTACTTACTCCCGAAAAAGTTACCATAAAAAATACTCCCGCAATACGCGATGTGCTGGCGCTTATAGATATCCTAAAAGATTTGGGCGTAAAGGTAGAGCAACTTGCAACCGACACATACAGTTTTCAAGCAGATAATATTGATTTAGAATACCTAAAAACAGATACCTATAAAAAGAAAGGCGCAGCTCTTAGGGGTTCTATCATGATTATGGGGCCATTGCTCACACGCTTTAAAAAAGCATATTTACCTAAACCCGGTGGCGATAAAATTGGAAGAAGAAGACTAGATACACACTTCCTTGGCTTTGAAAGATTAGGCGCAAAATTTAACTACGACAGTTCCGAAAGTTTTTACAGCGTAGAAGCCGGAAACCTTACAGGACAATACATTTTACTAGATGAACCATCGGTAACAGGTACTGCCAATATTGTAATGACGGCAGTAATGGCAAAAGGGAAAACCACCATCTTTAATGCCGCCTGCGAACCTTACTTACAGCAATTGTGTGCCATGCTCAACCGCATGGGTGCTAAAATAGAAGGTGTAGGCTCCAACTTACTGTATATCGAAGGCGTAGAAACATTAGGCGGCACAGAGCACACCATGCTGCCCGATATGATAGAAATTGGCTCCTTTATTGGCTTGGCAGCCATGACACAAAGCGATATTTTGATAAAAAATTGCCGTGTAGATATGCTGGGAAATATTCTACCCGTATTTGAAAAATTAGGCATAAACATGCACATAAGCGGAGACGATATTCATGTGCCTGCACAAGAAGGTTACGAAATTCAACGCTTTATAGACGGCTCCATTTTAACCATTGCCGATGGTCCTTGGCCTTTGTTTACACCCGATTTACTCTCCATTGTGCTGGTAGTGGCAACCCAAGCAAAAGGCAGTGTACTCATTCACCAAAAGATGTTTGAGAGCCGTTTATTCTTTACCGACAAACTTATTGATATGGGCGCACAAATAATTCTTTGCGACCCGCACCGCGCCTCAGTAATTGGAATAAATCGCGCTTACAAACTCAGAGGAATTTCCATGACCTCGCCCGATATTAGAGCAGGTGTTTCGCTACTCATTGCAGCTATGAGTGCCGAAGGAAAATCTACCATACATAACATAGATCAAATAGATCGCGGCTACCAGAATATTGACGGACGTTTAAATGCCATTGGTGCCGAAATAAAACGGGTATAAATACTATGCGCAACAGCCTGCTTCTACTCCTTCTTTTTTTAGCTTACTTCTGTGGTTATACCCAAATTTATAGCGGCCACTCACACAACGATTACGCACAAAAAAAACCGCTGTATGAAGCCTTACGCTATGGCTACAAAAGTATAGAAATTGATGTGTGGCTGCACCAAGGCAAGTTAGTAGTATCGCACACTAAATTGGGCTTAAACCGAAAACTTTCCATAGACTCTTTATACCTGCAACCCTTAGCTCATATTATTAAGAAGAATAAGGGAAAATTATACGACAATAAAGACTCCATTCCCCTTACGCTAATGGTTGAATTTAAAAACGAACCAAGCCAATCCTATGCACGCCTAAAAGAATATATAGCACCTTACCAAAAGTACTTTTGCCAATGGCAGGGCGATAGTTTAATTCAAAAAGGTTGGCTTACTATATTAATTTCGGGTGGAGCGCCTCGTGCCGATATAGAGGCAGACTCTATTCGCTTTGCCAATATTGATGGTGGCATAAGCGATACCGCACAGGCTGTTTCTAATGTATTGGTACCGCGCATTAGCACCTATTGGTATAAATACTTCTTATGGAATGGAGCCGGACCAATGCCTAAAGACGAAGCCAAAACATTGCAAAAATTAGTTGCAGCAGCACATGCCAGCGGAAAAACCCTCCGCTTTTGGGGCGCTCCCGATAATTATGGCATTTGGAAAAAATTGCTCAACTCCGGTGTAGAATGGATAAATACCAACGAACTGAAACCATTTGCAGAATACTATAACAGCAGAAAATAAAAAGCATTTTTTTTGGAAGAGTGTAAAACGATTGTATATTCGCGCTTCGTTTTTTCAAAGAAAGAACACGGATGGTGCGGTAGCTCAGTCGGTAGAGCAAAGGACTGAAAATCCTTGTGTCGGGGGTTCGATTCCCTCCCACACCACACAAAATTTAAAATCCCTTGCAGATAGTTATTTGCAAGGGATTTTTCTTTTAAGCATGTGCATATATACTTTCAGTAGAAAATAATTATGCTGATTTACGCTTTAGAAGAAAGTGCCATTATGGTATCGTGAATATGCTTAACCTGCTGTGCTAAAGCAATTAAATCGGTGTTTTCAATAGTAAAATCTGCCAGCTTCACTTTTTCAGCCTCGGGCATTTGAGCATTTATTCTTGCTCTTACCTGCTCTGCAGTTACATTATCGCGCAGCATTACTCTTTTTATGCGCTCGGCTTCAGGAGCCGTTACCACAATAAGTTTGTGCAATAACTTATAGCTTCCGGTTTCAACCAATAACGCAGCTTCGCGTAGCGAATATGCATATCCGTTTTGCTCCAAAATCTTATTCCACGATTCGCTATCGGCTGCAACTACCGGATGCACCAAAGTATTGAGTTGCTGTAACTTTTCTTCGTTTCCAAATACTATAGAAGAGAGATATGTTCTATTTAACGAGCCGTCTTGCAAATATGCCTCTCCACCAAAATGCTTCATAATGGATTGGCGTAATTGCTTATCGTCTTCCATCAACTGGCGGGCACGGGTATCGGCATAGTAAACCGGCACTCCTAGTTTTTCAAAGAGTTTACATGCAGTTGTTTTTCCACTGCCTATGCCGCCCGTAATGCCAATGCGAAGCATTGTATTGAGCTTATTTTTCTGTCTTTGCAGGTTCACTGTTCAATGGCTTCGACATTTCCATTGATACGGCACTTTTTTCGATTTTCAACTTTACGTTGTTATCTACTTCAATAAAAAAAGCATTGTCGTCTACTCTAACTACTTTGCCGTGAATACCTCCGGTGGTAACTACTTTATCGCCTTTTTGCACTTGCTCTATGTAGTTTTTTTGCTCTTTCGCTTTCTTGGTTTGCGGGCGAATAAAGAAGAAATAAATTACTACGAATAAGGCTCCGTAGATAACTAAGATAATAGGGTCGAAACCGCCTGCTGCTTGAAGTAAAATCATTTTAGTTTAATTTTTATTGCTTGAAATTTTTGTATAGTTATTTCCAATAATATTGGTGGAATTACTTTTCTACTTTTACGAAACCGTTCATATACACCAACTCGTTTCGCTTAGGTGTATTCATTACCAGTGTAATTGATTTCTTTTGCGCACCTTCTTTTCCTGCAGAGTTAAAAGTTACTTTTACTTGTGCAGTTTTGCCGGGTGCTATTGGCTCTTTTGGATATTCGGGTACGGTGCAGCCGCAACTGCCAAAGGCATTGGTGATAAACAAATTCTTTTCGCCCACATTTTTAAGTGTAAAGGTATGCTCTACTTTATCGCCTTGTTTTATGGTATCGAATCCGTACTCAATTTCTTGAAACTCTACTAGTGTGGAATCGCGCAGCATTTCTGGCGTTAGACCACCATTGCGCAGCACTTCATTTCCTTTTCGTCTGCAAGATTCTGTTGCCAATAAAAACAGTAACAAAACTGAGGCTATTACTACTTTTTTCATTTCCGGTTTGTTTTATACATAAAGCCGCGTTGTGCTTGCGGATTGCGAAGGTATAATTTTCGGTGTGCGTGTTTCTTAAAATTATTCAACTAATCCTCTTCCGTGTTTTTTTACCAATCCTTCTTCTTGCAATTGATTTTTAGCTTTATCGAGCACTCCGTTTACAAAGTCTTTGCTTTTTGGTGTGCTATAAAACTTAGATATATCTATGTACTCGTTCATGGTAACTTTTATAGGCACGGTAGGCATGTAGAGCAATTCGCACATGGCTAATTTAAGTATCAATAAATCCATTACGGCTACTCTGTCTAACTCCCAGTTTTTAAGAAATGGTCGAATTACTTCAATAATTTCTTCGTTGTGTTGGTATGCTTTCTTTAATAATTCTAAAGCAAACGGATGTTCTTTTTCCCAATAACTTATGGCATCGGTAAATAGGGCTACTCCGCTTTTGGCAAAGCCTTCTACATATTTTTGAAGTACAAGCCAAAGTGTGCCGCTATCGTCATCCATATTCACGAAAGTTTCTTCTAAATACTTATCTAAAACTTTGTTTTTGGTGAGTACATTCTTAATAATGAACGCAAGTATATCTATATCGGCATCTAAGGTAGATTCTTCTAACTTAATGTATTCTTTATACCGTTGCTTTTCGGTTACTTCGATATAAAGTTGGCGCACTACATCTGCATCTATGTATTTAGAAATTTTTTCTTGGCTTAGGTATTGCTGCAACCGCTCATCGGTGCGCAATGTTTCTACTACTTTATTTCTTGAAAGAATAGTATTGAGTGCTAAGTCTTCTTTTGTTTTCAAAAACTTGGCCATGCGCTTGTTTTTATCTTCCAATACATACAAACTTACGTCTATAATATATTGAACAAGCGTAAGGTACAGTAAATTGCTACGGTGTAAACTTGTTTTTAACTGTCCTTCTAAGAATTGCAAACTTACATCATCACCCAATTCGCGAACGTAAAGAGTTTGCATTACTTTTATTCTAAGATTTCTTCTTCCTAACATTGAACTATTTGGCTTTTGCTTTCTTTATTCTTTCCATCGCAATTTTTACAGCTGCTTCGTGCGAGGATATTTTTTCGGTATCGCTTAACTGTAAGATATTAAGTGTTTGGTCGTAGATACCTTCTACTTTTTCTTGTGCTTTTTGGCGATTGTAGCCAATTACTTCTTGGTAGCAGTTGATAACGCCTCCTGCATTGATTAAAAAATCGGGAGCATATACAATTCCTTTTTCGAGCAATCGCTTGCCATCGGCATTCTCGTTTGCCAACTGGTTATTGGCAGCACCTGCCACTACGGCACACTTTAATTGCGGAATGGTGCTTTCATTTAGTGTTGCACCTAATGCACACGGTGCATACACATCGCAATCCAGCGTATAAACTTCGTTCAAACTAATGGCTGAAACACCAAGTTGCTGCACTGCTTTTTGCACTGCGGCTTCGTTAAGGTCGGTAACAAAAACTTTTGCACCTTCTTTTACTAAATGCTCTGCCAAATAATAACCAACGTGCCCAACACCTTGCACTACCACGCGTTTGCCTTCTACCTTCTCATTCCCAAAAGCCTTTTTTACGGCAGCTTTTAGTCCTAAATAAACACCATAAGCCGTAAATGGCGATGGGTCTCCGCCCCCGCCTTGCTCTACCGGCTTACCGCTCAAGTGCTTGGTTACCGGCATCATGTATGCTATCTCTTTTGTAGAAGTTCCCACATCTTCTGCGGTAATATATTTTCCACCCAGACTTTCTACATATTCAGCAAATTTTTTCCAAAATTTTTCGGTACGCTGTGCCGGATTATTATTGAGAATTACAGCCTTGCCGCCTCCCAGATTTATACCACTTATTGATGATTTGAATGTCATGCCTCTGCTTAACCGAAGCACATCTAAAAATGCAGCATCTACGCTGCTGTAATTCCAAATGCGGCAACCGCCTAAAGAAGGTCCTAAAACTGTATTGTGAACACCAATAAACCCTTTTAATCCGGTTTCATCATCATTAAAATAAAGTATTTGCTCATGCTGCATTTCGTCTGCCATAGCCAATAAACTTGGCGAAGGGGTGGCTGCTACTGTCGTTTGTGAAAAAGAACTCATGGAAACCGATTTTTAAACGCAGCGCGAATGTAGGCTAATTAGTGAATTGCCCAAGCATAATTTACACTCGAAAAAGGCAATAGACGCTATAAAATTAACGGAATGTGGAAACTCTTTGAAATCTAATTGCCAACTTTTGAAAAAAAAATCGTGTCTTTAAGGTAGTATCAACTGAATATGCGCTCATCTTTACACCAACTACTACTTTGTATTTCACTGTTTTTCTTTGCAACCATACAAGCACAGAACTATACCGTACTTGGCAATGCTGTGCAATTGGGCGGTTGCGAATGCTTTAGAATTACGCCCAATGCCAAGAATCAGGCAGGTGCTATTTTCCAAAACAAAACCATTAACCTTAATAACTCCTTTGATTTTACATTCTCGGTGTTTTTTGGTTGCAACAACGGTGGCGGTGCCGATGGTTTAATGTTTGCCCTCACTACCAATCCCAATGGATTAGGGAATCCGGGCGAAGGTTTGGGCTATGCTGGAAATAACCAACCGTTTTCATTTGCCGTAGAATTTGATACTTATCAAAATTCAAACGTAAATGATCCGAGCTATCACCATATCGCTTTTAACTCGGCAGGTCTTTACAATCACAATGTTGGCGGGCCGGTGCCGGCACAACCTAACTCTGCACCGTTAGACGATTGCCAAAACCATATTGTGCGAATTGTATGGGACGTAAACTCCAACACCTATTCTGTGTACTTGGATGGCAACCTGCGCCTGAGCATGGTAATACCCAATATAGTTCAAACTTATTTTGGCGGAAACCCAATTGTAAACTGGGGATGGACAGCTGCAACCGGAGGCGGCACTAACGAACAAAATGTTTGTATTCAAAGTATTTCGAGTTGGGTAGCTGGCACAAACTACCAATCGTGTTCACCCACCATTCAATTTACAGATGTTTCTACCAGCAATGTAGGCAGCATACAATCATGGGCATGGGTTTTTGGCGATGGAGGTACTTCCTCTCAACAAAATCCTTCACATACGTATGCAGCGATTGGTACTTACAATGTAACGCTTGTAATTACTGATGTAAGCGGGTGTACCAAAAGTTTTTCAAAACCTGTTACCATTGCTCCCAATATTACATTAACACCAACCATGCAACCGCCACCTTGCAATGGCGGCAACAATGGTAGTATTACAGTGGCGGCAACAGATGGTTTTGGACCTTCGGCAGGCTATGGTGGCTATCAATACAGTTGGAGCACAGGACAAAATACTGCTAATGCCATTGGGCTAACAGCCGGAACGTACAGCGTAACCGTAACCGATGGCGTTTGCACTACCACAGGGCAATACACCTTAAACCAGCCAACTGCACTTACTGCAAGCATTACTAAAACAGATCCTAACTGCAACTTGGCAAATGGATCTGCAACCGTAACTGTAAGCGGTGGAACTACACCTTACCAATATATAAACTGGCCTACCATTAGCACCACTAATGTTGCCAGCAACTTAGGAGCAGGCACCTATATTCCCGATTTTAAAGATGCTAACGGATGTTCTTCGCTATTGCAATACAGTGTAACGCTCAACAACTTACCTTGTGGCATTACCTCCTCTACCACCGTAGCCGATGTAACTTGCTTTAACGGCACCAATGGCAGCGCCACACTAAACGTTACAGGCGGTGGCAGCACCAAAACAATTACTTGGAGCAACGGAGGCTCCGGTGCCTCCATAAGTAATTTGGCCGCTGGGAATTACACCTATAATTACAGCGATAATGCAGGTAATTCATTTAGTGGTAGCGTAACAATTTCGCAGCCAGCTGCAGCTATGGTTGCCAGCATGACCACCCTTAACTTATCTTGTGCCGGAACCAACGATGGCAGTGCACTAGTTTCGGTAACATCGGGAGGCACACCCAATTACAATTACACTTGGAGTGGTGGTTTACCAAACAATCCTGCAGCAAATAATTTAGCTGCAGCAAATTATTCCGTAACAGTTACCGACTCTAAAGGCTGTACCGCTACCGCCAACGGTGTTGTTTCGGCTCCCACTCCATTGGCGGTAAATATCACCAATACCATAGATAGCTGCTACCAAGCCGGAAAGGGCACTGCAACAGCCAATGCAAGCGGAGGAACAGCACCATATTTATTCCAATGGAGCAATATTGCATCTGCAGCCACTAACTTAGATTTGGCTGCCGGAAATTATACAGTTACCGTTACCGATGATAAAGGCTGTACCGTTACCGGAAGCACCACTATAACCCAATCGCCAGCAATCACCTATTCCATTACGCCACAAAATGTAAACTGCTTTGGCGATGCCACCGGAAGCATTAATGTAACTGTAAGTGGCGGTGTGCCTGCATATACTTACACTTGGAATCCCGTAACGGCAATTGGTAGCAATCCACAAAATATTCCGGCAGGAAAATATGAGGTAACTATTAGCGATGCCTACCAATGTACGAAAGTGGATTCTGTAACCCTTACTCAGCCCGATAGCGCACTTACCGTAACCACTTCGCATACCGATGTTACTTGCTTTGGGCTTAACAATGGTACTGTAACCATTAACGTAAGCGGTGGCACAGCTCCTTATTCTTTCTTAAACAATCCTGTACCTGCCGGAAGCTCTACTATTCCTAATCTTGCACCCAATACGTATGCAGGCAATGTTGTAGATGCCAATAACTGCTCTGTGGCAGTAAGCGAAACGGTTACAGAACCTGCGCAACTTATACTTGCAGAACAGCATACCGATGTTTCTTGCTTTGGTGGAAACAACGGCAGTATTGATATTACTGTAACCGGAGGTACTACGCCTTATACTTTTGCTTGGAACGATGCTAATTCCAATGAAGACCGTGCCGCACTTACACAAGGTACTTATACACTCACCGTTACCGATGCCAACAATTGTACCGATACTATTTCAATACAAATCACAGAGCCTGCCGGCATTCCGCTTACCGTAACTGCCACCGATGCTTTGTGTTTTGGTGCAAACGGAAGTGCAACCGCTGCACCAACCGTTGGCCCAGCTCCATATAGCTTTCAATGGAGTGCAGGCAACTCTACCATTGCAACCGCTGCATTACCGGCAGGCAACTATACAGTTACTTCTACTGCGGCAGATGGATGCAAGCAAGTTGGCAACATTACTATAAACGAACCAACACAAATTATTGCCCACAGTACCCAAACTGATTTGCTGTGCAATGCAGACCAATCTGGCACGGCAACAATTACTGCAAGCGGAGGTTCAGGAAATCTTACTTACACTTGGAGCCCTAATGTGAGCACTACCTCTAGTGCATCGCAAATAGCAGCAGGCACTTACAATGTAACAGTTGCAGACAGCAACAACTGCACCGCTACCATATCTATTACTCTAAATGAACCAACAGCCATTCAACTAAGCGCATACCCAACAGCAACTACATGCAATGGCTTTAGCGATGGAAGCATTACAAGCAATGCTATCGGTGGCACTAGCCCTTTTTCTTATACTGCATCGGATGGCGCTTCTAATTACACAGCCGCCTCAGGGCTTTTCAGCAATATTCCTGCAGGAACTTATACCATTACTGCAACCGATGGCAATAACTGCACGGCAACAACTTCTTTGCAAGTAACAGAGCCTACTCCTGTGAGCTACACACTCAACAACAGCGATGTATCTTGCTACAATTTCAAGGATGGTATAATTGAAATTACCGCCAGTGGCGGCACTCCGGGTTATCGCTTCTTGCGCGATGGATTAGATTCTTCGCTGAGCGGCATATACTCGGGCTTAGCCGCAGGAAGTTACTACATAGAAGTTACAGACATGAATGGTTGCTCTGCAACCTTCACTACGCAAATAAACGAGCCCGATTCTATTATGCTTACAGTTTCACCAAATCCACTTGCAACACCATTGGGCAATCCAATGGACATAGATGTAACTTCTAACCAAACCGGAACAGTAACTTACAATTGGATGCCCACAACAGGATTGAGTTGCTACGATTGCAGCAATCCGGTATTCGATGGAATTTCTTCTATTGCATATACAGTACTTGTAACCAATGCCAATGGCTGTACTGCCTCGGTTCCTCTACAAGCAACCGTAGTACCGGATTACACTATTTTTATTCCTAACTTTTTTACTCCCAACAACGATGGTTCAAATGACATTTTAAACATTCTTGGCAACCAAAAAGCCGTAAAAGAATTTAGCCTAAAAGTGTTTAATCGCTGGGGCGAAAAAGTGTTTGAAAGCAGCAGTTTTAAAGAAGGATGGGATGGCTTTTTTAATGGAAAAGAAGCAGAGCCAGGAGTATATATTTACCACTTGAAAGTAGTTTGGATAGATAACTATAACCGCAATAATTTTAAAGGTAGTATTACATTGGTACGCTAATAATGGAAATTGATAAGGTTGTAGAAATTTCAGCAATTATTTTATCGCTGTTGTATGTTTGGTTAGCTGCACAAGAAAACAAATGGTGCTGGCTATTTGGCGGCCTAGGTTCAGCCATTTATGTATTCATAAACTACCAAGCGGCATTGTATTACGATGCTGCGCTTCAATTATATTATGTAGCAGTTGCCATATATGCCTTAGCACTTTGGAATAACCGCAGCAACTCTTCTCTACCAACCATAACAAAGATAACCCACAGTCGCTGGGCTTCTTTGATGGTAATCGGAATGGCGGCTACTTACGTGCTGGGAAAATTTGGAAAAACATACTTGGCACAAACTTCTTCTTTTTTAGATGCAGGCGTAACAGTTTTTAGCCTCATTGCCACTTGGATGACTGCAAAAAAAATGATAGAAAATTGGTGGATGTGGATTGCCATAGATGCCGTGGCCGCATACATGTATTTTTCTAAACAACTGTATGCTACTTCGGGCTTATACATACTCTTTTGCCTAATGGCCTGCTATGGATTTTGGGAATGGCAAAAAAAAATTTCTACGGGCGAAAATCGGGATTTGCAGCACGCCTCTTCTTAGTTCTTTCGTAGAGAAAAGAAATTGGGTTGGTAAACTTAGGTCGAGGGATATTGGTAGAATACTTAGGTGGTGCAATGCCCGGCAACACCACTTTATTCACATCTTTTGCTTCCATAAAAGCCTGCTTAAATTCTTCTACTGTTCTATACGGGTAAATAGTTACTTCTTTTAACCGCACAAAATCTTTCACCAATTCAATATGGATATTATAGATAGAATCTTTAGGAATATTCGCCACCACTAATCTTTTTGAAATATATCCGAGCGATGAAAATTTTAATGTATCGCCAGGAAAAACATACATAGAAAAAACACCCTCTACATCGGCAGAAAGTCCCGCTCTTCTATTCACCAAGGTTACATTTGTTTTTGGAATAGCAGCCTTGGTTTGTAAATCGGTTACCTTTCCTTTTATTAAAAATGTACCTTCTTGAAAGTCGAAATTTAGTTGCGCCTTGGTAAGTAGCGGCATTGTAAGCAGCACTATTGCAGATAGCAATTTCAATATGTATTTCAGTAAGTGTTGCAAACTATGTTTCATCAATTTCAAAAGCCGAAAGAAGTCAAATGCATCAAAACCTTTCAATAAAAGTTGTAAAAAATTAAAGCACCATCTTTTCACCAACTTCCAATAAACGTATTTTTCCCTTGTATCGTTCTTCGGTTTCTAATTTTTGCAACACCGTAAACGGTTCACTCATAGGCTCATCGGCCAAATCGAAAGTGCCATAGTGCATAGGCACAAAAGTTTTGGCATTCAAGTCTTCAAATAGCTGTAATGCTTCGTATGGATTGGTATGTACATCGCGCATCATCATTGGTGGATGGTAGGCTCCCACACCAATCATGGCAATATCTATATTGGGAAAAAGTGTTCCTATTTGCTTAGCATATTTACAATAGCCGGAATCGCCATTAAAGAAAAGGTTTCTACCATCGGCTTCAATCATAAAACTACCCCAAAGTGTTTGGTTCGTATCGGTTAAAAACCTATTGCTCCAGTGTTGCGTTGGCAAAAATGTAATGCGCAACTTTTCTTCGAGCAAATTAAATTGCTGATACCAACCTGCTTCTTGAAATTTTAAATTACTTATCCAACCGGCAATTAGTTTGCCCGTGTTCAGCGAAGTAAGTAGTGTAAAGTTATTCTGTGCCGCCAGCTTTTGCAGCGTGCTTTTATCGCAATGGTCGCGATGTGCGTGAGAAATAAGTACATAGTCAATACCTCTAAAATTATCTATGCTGCACGGCAATTCGCTATAGCGCGGCACTATTCCGGATATGCTGCCCAATACCGGATCTATAAGTATGCGAATGCCATTTACTTGCAAGAAAAAGCTGGCGTGTCCCAGCCATACCAATATATTTTCGCTGCACGAAAGAAAATCGTTTCCCTTGCGCACACCCACCTTCCACACATCATTTTTCTTGGCGATTGCTTTCTCATTTTTTGAAAACTTCCATTGCAAAAACTTTTTGAACGAACCCGAAAAACGCTTCTCTGGATCTATAAATTTTCCATGTACCACAGGGTTTCCCTTCCAATCCGGCAAAATGGTTGTAAGCTGTTCGTTTCTGCGATATGTAATCATAAATGCAATAAACAATAATTACAAAAAAATAAACACCTTGCTTACGCTATTCTATTTTCTTTTAACCGATTTTGCAATTTAGCAGCAGTAAACAAATACCAACAAGCCGCAAAATAAAAGTACTAGGCATGAAAATAATTTGCATCGGCAGAAACTATGTAGATCACATACAAGAACTGCAAAATGAAATACCGGCACATCCGGTAGTTTTTATGAAACCCAATACAGCTCTTCTAAAAGACAACAAGCCATTTTTCCATCCCGAATGGAGCAGCGATATTCACTACGAAACCGAATTAGTTATTAAGATTTCCAAACAAGGCAAATACATTCAAGAAAAATTTGCCCATAAGTACTACGAAGAAATAGGACTTGGAATTGACTTTACTGCCCGCGATTTACAAAACCATCAAAAAGCAAAAGGCTTGCCTTGGGAAATTGCTAAAGCATTTGATAGTAGTGCAGTTATCGGCACTTTTATACCTAAGCAAGGGCTTTCAGATCCCATACATTTTCACTTGCTGCTCAACGGAAAAAAAGTACAAGAAGGCAGCTCTCAGCTAATGATGTATTCCTTCGATAAAATTATCAGTTACGTTTCGCAGTTTTTTACGCTGCAACTGGGCGATTTAATTTATACCGGTACGCCTGCTGGTGTTGGCAAAATTACTATTGGCGATACGTTGGAAGGCTTTATCGAAAACCAAAAAATTTTCGACTGCTCCATAAAATAGCCTATTGGCTACTTGCTTACCATAAAGGTTTTTGTAAACTTCCCTTTATCGGTAGTAATTACAGCTGCATACAATCCACTTTGCCATTGAGCCACATTCAGTTCTATATTCGAAACCAACTTATCGGCATAAACCACTAACCTTCCATCGGTAGCCCATACTTCTATGCTCATAGGTTTTACACCATTGGTAAATGCAATGCGCACAACATCGTTTGCAGGATTAGGAAACAATTGTATGGCAGCACTTCCTGTTTCTTTAATTCCTGTAGTGCAATCTTGCTTCAAACTATCAATAAATGTTTTCCCTGCTAAGAAACAAAGTTGCGCACAATTGCCATGCGATAAATTTCCAAAATCAGATTTAGCCAAATTAGGTGCACCACCCGCTTGCCATGTATTATATGCCACCACTGTGTTTTGTGGAGATACTTGCTCATCGCCCGAGCAATAAAACAAACGGATAGGAAACTGAGGAACCCAACCTTTCACCAAATTATTATCGCGCAATGCTTGGCGAAAAACATGATTGCTATCACTAAAAATTGCATTCACAATTGAATCTTTAAACATGAGTTTGGGTACCGGATTACAGAAACCGTTGAGAGTACCAATTCCCACTGTACCAGAATATAATTTCGGAGGAATTACCGTATCGTAAGGACTCTTAAAAATATCTGAAGGAACTGTAAACAAAGGTACTCCAACGCTTTGGTAGCCTAAAGTTAAGAAGGGTAAATAACCCGGAGTCGGATATGGGTCGTTGCTTTTCATTAAGTCGTACTGAGCCCCATCTAAATCGTACGAACCACTCATAGGAACCGCACCAGCAATTGTAAACTCATGGCTGTATTTTTGCTGAATTTCTTTACAAATGGCAGTAGTTACATAACCGCCTTGCGAATAACCAAAAAGAAATACCTGACCATTTAACCCAACCGATTCCGACTGTGCAACTTCGCGCGTAGCGCGCAACATATTTATGCCTGTATTAGCCTCGTGAAAAGCATGTTGGTATGGGTGCATTAAAACTTTTGGATCTTTATCGCCCATGCCCAAGAAATCGGTAAGTGCCATTGCAAAACCCGAAGCTGCCAATCCCACGCCTACTTCCCACTGTGCGCCCTTAAATGTAGATGCTACTTTGCTTGCATTACTTTCTGTACCGTGGCTATATATTACCAATGGAACATTACACGTAGCATTTTGTGGCAATACCACCGCACCGGATGCTTGCACCAGCGAATCGGGATGCTTGTATGGCGTTCGGTATAATACTTTATAGAAATTTACACCATACTTAGTATTTAATGCCGAAGCCGGAATGCTATTGGCTGTTAACAACGAATCTACTTGCTGCTTGCTGAATGACTTTAGTAAAGTGTAAGAAATAATTGTTTGAGACCAACAAGAAACTGTGGTAATAAATACAGCTATAACCGTAGCTGCTACTTTTTGTAAAAACATACTCAACTTTTTTGTAATAATAAAAATACTACTTAGAAGTTGAGCATGTTATTACAAATTATTTTACATCCTGAATGCATATAGGTAACTCATTGGCTTTCCGGGATATATTCCTTCTACCAATACTTTGCCATTTCTATTCTTTAAGGCATTTACAAAATCATTTACAGAGTCAATACGTTTATCGTCTAGTTGAGTAATTACAAAACCTTTTCTAATTCCGGTAAATTCTTGAATTTTTCCGGGTTTTATATTGGTAACTTTTATACCGCTTTCTACTCCAAGTTGCATTTTCTCCTTAGCCGAAAGCTCATCAACTTCAATACCAAGCGCACCTAAAATATCGCGATTGTTATCTACTACAGCAGTTGTATTGTATTTATTCTTCAATACCACGGTTGCCTTTTCAACTTTACCATCTCTATAAAACTCCACATTTAATTTATCACCGGGGCGAAACCTAGCAACCTGCTCTTGCAATTCGGGAGCACTATTTACATCAATGCCATTTATTTTGGTAATTACATCTTTCGATTTTAAGCCTGCCTCCTTGCCTGCACTGCCTTCATTCACTACATCTACATACACGCCAATAGGTTTGCTCAGTCCTATTTTTTGAGCAAGCTCATCGTCCACACTGCGAATCTGCACACCCAAAAAGCCGCGCTGTGTGGCACCATATTTTTGCAAATCTACCACTACCTTGCGCACAATGTTAGAAGGCACGGCAAAAGAATAGCCTGCATAGCTGCCTGTAGGCGAAGCAATGGCTGTATTTATTCCAATTAAATTTCCGCTAATATCTACCAAAGCACCGCCACTATTTCCCGGATTTACGGCAGCATCTGTTTGTATAAACGATTCTATTGCCGAACTGGAATTGCTGCGTGCAAGTATATTGATGTTGCGCGCCTTTGCAGACACAATACCTGCCGTAACAGTAGAAGATAAATTAAAAGGATTACCTACTGCCATTACCCACTCACCAATCATTACACTATCGCTATTGGCAAAATTGATGGCAGGAAAGTTCTCTCCCTCAATTTTTATTAAAGCCAAATCGGTATCCGGATCGCGACCTACCAATTTTGCCTTATAGTTCTTGTTGTTATGCAGGGTTACATCAATTTCATCGGCATTTTCTACCACATGATTATTGGTAACAATGTAACCGCTTTCGTTTACAATTACACCGCTTCCGGTAGCAACCTTAGGCTGGCTTTGATAAGGATTAGGCCCATAAAAATATTTAAGCGCATCATCGCCAAATAAACCGCCAAACGGATCGCGCCCGCGGTAGCTTACCGGCTCTGCCTTGTAAGCCGATTTTATATGCACCACACTTGGCGTTGCCGCTGCTGCTGCATATCTAAAATCTACCGGTTGCAGCGAACTGTTTGAGCTATAGCTTGCCAATTTTACTGGCAGCTGCTCCACAATTTGCACCGTAGTTTTATTACCAAAATACTTTTCGTACCCAACAATTGCCAACACGGCACTTAAAACCGAAGCGGCAACCACACTTACAATTGTTTTAAAATTCATACGATTTAGTTTTATTCTTTTTTGAAAAACAGAAACAACCGAAATTGTTTCCTTTGCAAAATTAGTACGCTTTCTATCCAATTTTATTTCACCAAAGGCAACACTTTAATTCATTTAACAAGCAATACTGAATGAACGTTAATTTTAAAAAGTACCAAGGCACAGGTAACGATTTTGTGATGATAGACAACCGCACACTTTTCTTCAACAGAGAGAATACTGCACTGGTTGAAACCATTTGCCACCGTAAGTTTGGCATTGGTGCCGATGGCTTAATCCTGCTTCAAAACAAAGAAGGTTTCGATTTTGAAATGATATACTTTAACAGCGATGGACGCGAAAGCAGCATGTGCGGAAATGGCGGCCGATGTATTATTCAGTTTGCAAAAGAAATTGGTGCAATACAAAACCAATGCACCTTTTTAGCAGTAGATGGCATACACACAGGAAGTATAGATAACCAAGGCATAGTAACACTTGCCATGAATAATGTTGCACACATTGAGCAGCACGAAAACAGTTTTGTGCTCAACACCGGATCTCCGCATTTTGTACAGTTTACCGCAGAGCCAAACGCATTAAACATTGTAGAAGAAGCACATAAAATACGTTACAGCGAACGTTTTGCTCAAGAGGGAATTAACGTAAATTTTGTTGCGTCCCTAGGCGCAAACTCAATAACCATACGCACTTACGAGCGAGGTGTAGAAAACGAAACACTAAGCTGCGGTACAGGCGTGGTAGCTGCTTCTATTGCCAACTTTTTATATACCAAAGCAACCACTCCGCAAACAAACATAATTACCAAAGGCGGCAATTTGCAAGTAGATTTTAACTACGATGGTAAAGTGTTTTCCAACATTAAATTGATTGGCAAAGCAGAAAAAGTTTTTGAAGGCGTAATTACACTTTAAAGCAAGTTGAAATGATAATTGAACTAAAAGAATCTGTGCAAAAAGCACAGGCCGAAAAATTAAGCATTGCTTACCAAGCCCTACTTTTTCAAGAAAACGGAAAGTACATTTTAGTTACGCCATTCAAGCAAAAAAACATCACTCCCGAAGTTGAAAGTTTAGCACAAAGAGTTACGCATACAAGCAGCGATATTCAGTTAGCAAGCAAAGATTTTAGAGCACAAAAAAGAACCATCACTATTGGTGAAATAACCATAGGCGGCAACACACAAAACACAATTGTAATTACCGGACCTTGTTCTGTTGAAAGCGAAGCACAAATAACTGCATGTGCCGAACTTTGTGTAAAAACAGGGGTAAAAATATTGCGAGCCGGAGCATTTAAACCGCGCACTTCGCCATACAGTTTTCAAGGTTTAGCCGAAGAAGGTTTGCAACTACTCCACAAAATACGCTCCACTTTCGGGTTGCAAATAATTACAGAGGTAAAAGATTCCAGCCATGTTCATCAAGTAATTGAATATGCCGATATTATCCAAGTTGGGGCTAAAGCCATGTACGACCAAGCCATATTGCGGGCGTGTGCTAAAACACAAAAACCTGTTTTAATAAAAAGAGGCTTTGGCAGCACATTGCAAGAATTTGTACAAGCAGCAGAGTTTGTATTAAGTGGCGGCAACCCCAATGTAATACTCTGCGAAAGAGGCATAAGAACCTTTGAAACAAAAACGCGCTTTACGCTCGACCTTTGTGGCGTAAGTTGGCTAAAAGAAAATACAAACCTGCCAATAATAGTAGATCCAAGCCACGCAATGGGCTTTGCTTACGGAGTTTCCGATTTGTGTCGTGCGGCAGTAGCAATGGGTATAGACGGTGTGCTTATTGAAACACACCCCAACCCTGCCACCGCACAAAGCGATGCCGAGCAGCAACTTACTTTCGAGCAGTTTACCGCGCTGCATAAAAGTTTACAGCCAATAGCTGCTGCCATCAACTACAGAATTGTGTAAGGTGCAAACCTCTCTTTCTTATTTTTTTAGAAACTTCATTTCGTTAAATAGTTCATCTCTATATCTTCGCCCGCATGGAATTAGAGAAAACATACAATCCCGCAACCGTTGAAGATAAATGGTATCAGTACTGGCTGAACAATAATTTTTTTCATAGCGAACCAAACGAAAAAGAGCCTTTCACCATTGTAATTCCACCGCCAAACGTAACCGGTGTGCTGCACATGGGGCACATGCTCAACAATACCATTCAAGATATTCTTATACGCAAAGCGCGTATGGAAGGCAAAAATGCCTGCTGGGTTCCCGGAACCGACCATGCCTCTATTGCCACCGAAGCCAAAGTAGTGCAAATGCTGCGCGAAAAAGGCATAAAAAAAAGCGACATCACCCGCGAAGAATTTCTAAAACATGCCTTTGCATGGAAAGATAAATATGGCGGTATTATTCTAGAGCAGTTAAAAAAATTGGGAGCCAGTTGCGATTGGCAGCGCACACGCTTCACCATGGAAGAATCGCTGAGCGAAGCAGTAATAGACTCCTTTATTCACCTTTACAAAAAAGGCTACCTCTACCGCGATTTAAAAATGGTAAACTGGGATCCCGCAGCCAAAACAACCCTAAGCAACGAAGAAGTTCTGTACGAAGAACAACAAACTTCACTCTACTTCATTAAGTATAAATTCAAAGACAGCGAAGAATTTTTACCGGTGGCCACCGTGCGTCCCGAAACCATTATGGGCGATGTGGCCGTGTGCGTAAATCCTAACGATGAACGCTATAAACAATACATTGGTAAAACAGTTATTGTGCCAATGATAAATCGCGAAGTACCCGTAATTGCAGACGAGTATGTTGATATAACTTTCGGCACAGGTATCTTAAAAATAACTCCCGCACATGATATCAACGATTACGAAATCGGAAAAAAATTCAACCTTCCTGTAATTGATTGCTTTAACGAAGATGGCACCATTAGCGAAGCCGCACAATTATTCGTTGGCAAAGACCGCTTTGCTACTCGAAAGTTAGCGGCCGAAAAATTAGAGGCAGACGGATTGCTTGTAAAAACAGAAACCATTACCAATAAAATTGGGCTAAGCGAAAGAACCCGCGCAGCAGTTGAGCCTCGCCTTTCGCTCCAATGGTTTGTGCGCATGGAAGAAATGGTAAAACCTGCTTTAGAAAATGTAATGAACGATAACATAAAGTTCTTTCCTGAGCGATTTAAAAATCTCTATAAACATTGGCTCGAAAACTTCCGCGATTGGCCAATTTCGCGCCAACTTTGGTGGGGGCAACGCATACCAGCTTGGTATGCTCCTGATGGTGCATTCACCGTTGCAAAAACAAAAGAAGAAGCCTACCAGCAACTCCTAGCCAATGACCCTCAATTGCAAATCCAAGATATTAAACAAGACGAAGATGTAGTAGATACTTGGTTCAGCAGTTGGCTCTGGCCCATTTCGGTTTTTGATGGATTTAAAAACCCCAACAATAAAGAAATTCAATACTACTACCCTACTTCTGTACTCGTTACCGGGTGGGATATTATTTTCTTCTGGGTTGCCCGCATGATTTTTGCAGGATACGAGTTTAGAAACGAACAACCATTTAAGAAGGTTTACTTTACCGGAATGGTACGCGATAAGCAACGCAGAAAAATGAGCAAAAGCCTTGGCAATTCGCCCGACACCTTGGAATTACTTGCAAAATTCGGTGCCGATGGTGTACGCTTTGGCGTAATGAGTGCTGCCGCTGCCGGAAACGATTTGCTTTACGATGATAAACAACCGGAACAAGGCCGCAACTTCTGCAATAAAATGTGGAATGCACTACGCCTTATCAAAGGTTGGGATGTAGCAGGCGAAAAAAATACTGCCAACGAAGTGGTAATTGATTGGTTTGAAAATAAACTCAACATTGCCATTGCCGAATTAGAAGACTCATTCACAGATTTTCGCCTGAGCGAAGCACTCATTAACCTATACAAACTACTTTGGAACGATTTCTGCTCTTGGTACTTAGAACTCATTAAACCAGAATTCGGTAAACCAATAGATACTTTTACCTACCATAAAACCGTAGAGTTTTACGATACCCTCATGCGATTGCTGCATCCATTTATGCCATTTATTACAGAAGAAATATGGCAAAACCTTACACCTAGAAAAGAGGGCGAAAGTCTTTGTGTGGCAGCATTTCCGCGTGCTGCACACACAGCCAACACCACCTTGCTAAACCAAGCCGAACTCGCATTCGAAATTATTTCAAACATACGCGACATCCGTACCAAAGCAGGTATGAAAAATGCCGCAACCGCCAAATGCTTTTACAACGGCAGCGATGAAACAAGTTTTGCAGCATTTGCACCCAGCATAAGCAAACTCTGTAAACTCGAAACTTTAAAGCCCACAGCAGATGACTTAAAGCAACTAAAAAGTTTTGTAGTAAAAGGCTATAAGTTTTTTGTAGATACCGGTACCACCACCGATACTGCCGCAGAGCGCGAAAAACTTCTTAAAGAGTTGGAATACACCAAAGGATTTCTTGCCAGCGTAGAAAAAAAATTAAGCAACGAACGCTTCACATCCTCTGCACCCGCAAATGTGCTAGACAACGAAAAGAAAAAACGCGATGATGCCTTGCTTAAGATTAAATTATTGGAAGAAAGCTTAGGCTAATGTTTGAAACCCACATTGGTGAAGACTTACAGCAAGCAAAGCAATTGCTCGAAGCCGGAGAATTGGTTGCCATACCTACCGAAACTGTGTATGGGCTGGCAGCCAATGCACTCAACACCAATGCCGTAGCCAAAATTTTCGAAGCCAAAAATCGCCCACATTTCGATCCGCTTATTGTGCATTTAAAAAGCGTTGCAGAAATTCCAATATATGCTGAGCAACTATCTGATTTAGGCTTGCAGCTAGCACAGCAATTTATGCCCGGGGCACTTACTTTGCTCGTACCCAAAAAAGATATAATTCCAGATTTGGTAACCTCCGGCTTAAGCACCGTTGGACTGCGCATACCCAACCATCCGCTCACATTGAAATTGCTGAATATACTTTCATTTCCATTAGCAGCGCCCAGTGCCAATCCGTTTGGCTACATTAGCCCAACCACAGCACAGCATGTAGCAGCACAACTACACGGAAAATTACCTTACATACTCAATGGCGGCAATTGCAATATTGGAGTAGAATCTACCATTGTAGAAGCAAAAGAAAACGAAATTATTGTCCACCGTTTAGGTGGAGTAAGTGTAGAAGAATTACAAACCGTTTGCCCCAATATCACTTTACACATCAACCAATCTTCTAATCCAGGCACACCGGGCAAACTGCTTTCGCACTACGCACCCAAAAAACAATTATTCCTTTCAAACAATATTGAAGCCCTCGTAAAAGAACACCTCCCTAAAAATATTGCCGTAATTACATTTCATACTACAGCAATTGCAAATGCCACCGCTTTTCCGCTTTCGGTAAACAAAGATTTAAAAGAAGCATCTGCAAATTTGTTTACCACCATGCGCCAGCTAGACCAAAGCAATTTCGATGTGCTGCTGGCAGAATACTTTCCAGATGAGGGCTTGGGAAAAGCAATAAACGACCGCCTTCAGCGGGCTTCCTTTCTATAATTTCCTTCGCTGCATTTAAGTAGCGCTGCTGCAATGCTTTTGTTAAAGAAATTCAATTTGAATAAATTCATGTTGCAACATTAAATGTTTAAACTTATATTTGCATTATCATTTAAAATTCAAACCATACAATTATGAAAAACTTATTGATTGCATTAAGCCTATTTGCAGGAACTACAGCATTTGCACAAAACAAATGGAAAGCAGATGTAGCACACAGCACCGTAAAATTTTCCGTACCACACATGATGATTTCTGAAACCGAAGGGTCATTTAAAGTGTATGAAGCCGATGTTACTGCCTCAAAAGAAGATTTCACCGATGCAGTAATCAACTTTAGCATAGATGTAAACAGCATCAACACCGAAAACGAAAAAAGAGATGCACACTTAAAAGCCGATGATTTCTTCAATGCCGCTAAATATCCCAAGATAACCTTTAAAGGTATTTCACTAAAAAAAGTAAGTGGCAATAAATATGTATTAGAAGGCGATTTAACTATTCGCGATGTAACCAAACGCGTAAAATTAGATGTAGTACACGGAGGTACTTTAAAAGATAAAGCAGGCTTTAAAGTTACAGGTGTAATCAACCGTTTCGATTACGGCTTAAAATTCAACATGCTTACCGAAGCAGGCGGAGCAGTAGTGGGCAAAGATGTAACCATTACCGTAAAACTCGAACTTCAAAAAATATAACCAACTTCTTAGTTTAGTGTTTAATTGATAAGAGCGGGCGGCACAAAAGCCACCCGTTCTTTATTTCACCCACAAGCAAATATTATGAGTTCAATAGAAGAGTTAATACAGCAATCGGCATTTAAAAATCCTTACCAGCGCGCCCTAATTAGCCTAATCTTTTCTACCAATATTCTCAACACTAAGCACCACGATTTTTTAAAGGACTACGATATTTCGCCACAGCAATTCAACATACTGCGCATTTTGCGCGGCCAATATCCAAAACCCGCCACCGTAAACCTTATACGCGAAAGAATGCTCGATAAGAATAGCGATGTTTCGCGCATAGTAGAGCGACTCCGCAAAGCCAATCTCGTAGAGCGCATTACTTGCGAACACGATAGAAGAGCAGTAGATATTGTAATTACACAAAAAGGACTGGCAGTACTTGAAGCCATTGATGCCGCACAAGGAATGGAAGGCAAAGCCCTCACCGTTTTCTCTAAAACAGAAATTGCGCAACTAAACACCCTGCTAGATAAACTCATAAACCACCTCTCGGAAAACAGTTAAAAGCCTTTCCTTACAAGTAAAGGCAACACATCTTCGTTTCCATTTTCCGAAAATTCATGTACGTTTGTTTTGAATAGAAAAACAAGCAATGAAAAGCTACTATTTTACTGAAGAACATGAACTCTTTCGCCAAGGGCTTAAAGAGTTTTTACAAAAAGAAGTAGCACCGCACATAGACGAATGGGAAGAAAACCAACGCATCCCAAAAGAAATTTGGAAAAAGTTTGGCGACATGGGTTATATGGGACTCAACTATTCCGAACAATATGGCGGATCTGCCGTTGATTTTTGGTACTCAGTAGTTTTTTGTGAAGAAATTTCTAAGATGTGGAGTGGAGGTTTTGCCGTTACACCCAGTGTTATTCAATACATGAGCACCACTTACATCTATAAACACGGCAGCGAATTTTTAAAACAACAATATTTAGCACCCACCATAAGAGGCGAATTGGTAAGTTCCATAGGTATTACCGAACCCGGAGCAGGCAGCGATGTTCAAAACATACAAACCAAAGCCATTCGCCAAGGCGATTACTACATTGTAAACGGGCAAAAAACATTTATTACCAATGCCGTTTATGGCGACTATATTGTAACTGTTGTAAAAACAGACCCCGCCAAAGGTTTCGAAGGAGTTTCGCTATTGGTAATAGATAGAAATGCACCCGGAGTAAGTGCCAAAAAATTAAAGAAATTGGGGTGGCATTCCTCCGATACGGCAGAACTCTTTTTCGACAACGTAAAAGTGCCGGTAGAAAACCTTGTTGGCGAAGAAGGGCAAGGCTTTGTATATCTAATGGGCGGCTTACAATTAGAGCGCCTTTGCGGTGCCATTTCTGCCATTGCAGCCTGCGAAGCGGCCATAGAATACACCCTCCAATACATGAGCGAACGCCATGCCTTTGGCAGGCCAATAAACAAATTTCAAGTACTGCGCCACCGCATGGCACAATTGGCAGCCGAAACCGAAACCATAAAATACTACGTATATCACTGCTGCCGCCTGCACAACGATGGCGAATATGCCGTAAAAGAAAGCTCCATTGCCAAACTTATGGCAACAGAACTAAGCGATAAAGTAGCCTACCAGTGCCTACAAAACTTTGGCGGTTACGGCTATATGGAAGAGTACAAAATGGCAAGAATGTTTCGCGATAGCCGCATATTAACTATTGGAGGAGGTTCCACTGAAATTATGCGCGAAATTATTGCTAAGATGATTATAGACGATAAGCAATATAAAAAAACAGGCTTAACCATCAACTACAACCAACAGCAACACAACACCGCCCCACCAACAGAAAGTATTTCATTAACCAATAATAAAAATAGCAACACAATGGCATTTGAATCATTATTTGCAACATTACAAGCAGGTGCAGCAGCAGCACCAACCTTAGGAAAAACTTTGAAATTCGATTTCGGTGATAACAAAGTATTTATTGACGGCACAGGCGAAAAAAACGTAGTTTCTACCGAAGATAAAGAAGCAGACTGTACCATTGGCGTATCTACAGAAGACCTACAAGCAATGATGGCAGGAACACTCAACCCAATGAGCGCTTTCATGGGCGGAAAAATTAAGGTAAAAGGCGATATGGGCATTGCCATGAAACTGCAATCACTTTTTAAAGGATAAGTACTATTTATTTTACTGGTAAGCCTTGCGAAATAATTATATTTCGCAAGGCTTTTTTTATTGCTACCTCAAGCATTAAAAAGCGCTAAATAGCAGCAAAAAACTACCGAAAAGCGTACATTCGCCACATGCGCATCTTAGCTTTTCTATTACCATTCTTTGCTTACAGCCTCTCGGCCATTGCCTGCGATTCTCTAAACTGCCATATACCCGATGAGGCAGGCCGCTACCGCGAGCACAACGTAGATTTCATAAAACTGAAATTAGAAGTGGCTTTTGCACCTAAAAAAGGCACCGTAGCAGGAAAAGCAAGCTACAATTTTCAACCAATACAACCTGTAATTGATACGTTGTATTTAGATGCACCCGGCATAAAAATAGACACCGTAAAACTCAATGGTAAACTTCAAAAATGGCAAACCAACGAACAAGGTGTTAGCATTTATTTTACCGAAAAACTCTACTGGAAAAAAAACTACCAACTCGAAATTGTATATACTGCACAACCTCGAAAAGGCTTATACTTTATTGGATGGAACGACCCACAAAATCTATCGCGCAAGCAAATTTGGACCCAAGGGCAAGGAATAGACAACCGCCACTGGTTTCCCTGCTACGATGCTGTAAACGATCGCCTTATTACCGAAACCGTTATTACCTTCGATTCTGCTTACACCGTAATTTCAAACGGCAAACTCCTTTCAAAAAAGAAAAACAACCAAGGTGAATATATATGGCATTACGCCATGAACAAACCACATGTGCCCTATTTGCTCATGCTTGCAATAGATAAGTTTGCCTATAAAGATATTCAAGCAAAAAACGGCATAGTATCGCGCCAATACTACTATGCCAACCAGCCCGAAACATTTGAACCAACCTACCAATACAGTAAAGAAATGATGGAGTGGCTGCCCGAAGAAATTGGCATACCTTACCCGTGGGAAGTATATGCAAACATACCTGTGCAAGACTTTATGTATGGAGCTATGGAAAACACTACTGCCACCATCTTCACCGATTTCTATTTACAAAACAAAAGGCAGGCACTCGAAAGAAATTACATTGCCACCAATGCCCACGAACTTACCCACCAATGGTTTGGAAATTTAATAACAGAATGGAGTGCCACACACCATTGGCTACACGAAAGTTTTGCCACCTACTATGCCAAACTTTTTATGCGCAAAACCTTTGGCGAACCCAACTACGAATGGAACAAACGCAACGAATACGAACAAGCCATCAATGCCGATAACCGCGACCATTTTCCCGTGGCACATTCCAATGCCGGCAGCGCAAGGCATTATCCCAAAGGCAGCGCAGTACTAAGCATGTTGCGCCATACGGTAGGCGATTCTGTATATAGAAAAGCAGTAAAAAATTATGTGCAAAAACACCAATTCGGAAACGTAGATACGCACGATTTTTGGCGTGCCTTTATGGAATGCTGCGGCATCAATGTAGATTGGTTTTTCGATGAATGGATTTTGCACAGCGGCTACCCAATATTTGAAATTTCAACAGATACAAGCAAACTCGATTATTACCAACTCACCGTAGCTCAAACACAACAAAAAAACGAATCGGGCAAGCTCTTTACCATGCCTGCCGAAGTAAAAGTGTACTTTACCGATGGCACCTTCGCAGCACAAAACAAAATGCTCTCCGGCAACGATACCTTCACCATAAAAATTCCATTAGGAAAAAAGATTGCTTACACACTTTTTGATGAAGGCGACCACATCCTTAAAAAAGTAATTTTCAATAAACCAACATACCAACTACAAACTCAAGCACTGCAAGCCAAACACTTTATAGACCGCTACGATGCCCTCGTGGCATTACGCAAAACAGCTCCCGAACTTAAAAGCGATTTTTTAATTGCACTCTTCGATAAAAACAACTACTACCCTATTCAGCAAGAAATAATATACCAACTGCGCAAACCCAAAACAGACGCAGAACTTGCACTCTTCCAAAAAGCCATTAACCACCACAACCTATACGTGCGCAGAGCAGCCATAGAGTATATAGATTCCATTCCCGAAGCGCAACTAAACCACTACGAGCAACTCCTGCGCGACTCCAGCTACATTACCATAGAAACCACACTACAAAAATTGTGTAAACTATTTCCCAACCAAAAAGCAAAATTCTTAGATGCCACCA
This sequence comes from Chitinophagales bacterium, assembly GCA_019638515.1. Classification (NCBI taxonomy): domain Bacteria; kingdom Pseudomonadati; phylum Bacteroidota; class Chitinophagia; order Chitinophagales; species Chitinophagales bacterium. Next base: position 707,307 of record JAHBTS010000002.1, read on the forward strand.
AAAACATAGACGGCATCAACAGAAATGTAGAAATTACATGGCTCTCCATAAAAGCAGCCGATGAGCCTGAAACCTATGCCAGAAAATTGGTAACGCTCACTTCAAACAGTTATGAATTTCGTACGCGCACCAAAGCCATGAATGCACTCGAAAACCTAAACTATTTCAACGATGAATTGGTTGCCAATCTTATTGATGCCGCCACCAATCCAAATTCGCGCTTAGCCAATCCGGCAGCCAACACCATTCGCTACTTTTTAAAACGCGATAAGTTTAAAGAACTCTACAACGCCAAAATAGCAGTAGGCAACTACCCCGCTTGGGCAACGCAAATTTTAAACAACATAAAGTGAAACCAACACTCCTTGTAATTTGCGGCCCTACGGCAGTAGGCAAAACAGCATTGGCTATACAATTGGCACAGCGCTGGAATGCCGAAATTATTTCTGCCGATTCGCGCCAGTTTTACCGCGAAATGAATATAGGCACCGCCAAGCCAAGCACCATAGAATTGCAAACCGTCCCCCATCATTTCATCAATAATCTTTCGGTTTTTACCAAACATTATAGTGCAGGAAAATTTGAATTTGAAGTACTCGAATTTTTAGAAAACTACTTCAAAAAAAACAACATTGCCATTATGGTGGGCGGCTCAGGATTGTTTATCAATGCCGTTTGCAGCGGATTCGATAAAATGGAAACCGACAACGAAAATGAACGCTGGATTACACGAAAATTCTTAAATGAACAATCGCTGGAGTGGCTGCAAAACGAAGTACAACGCTTAGACCCCGAATACTTTGCTATTGTAGATACCAAAAACCCTGTTCGCTTAAAACGTGCCTTAGAAATTATTTATGCCACCGGAAAAAAGTATTCCGAGCAACGTATTGGCAAAAAAGCAGAGCGCCCTTTCAACATCATAAAAATAGGGCTGCAACTCCCGCGCGAAATACTTTACCAAAGAATAAACGAGCGCGTAGATCAAATGCTCCAAAACGGCTTGCAAGAAGAAGCCACCGAACTCTATATCAACAAAAAATTACCTGCACTCAACACAGTAGGCTACTCCGAATTTTTCGATCTTATAGACGATAAATTAACGCTGCCCGAAGCCGTTGCACTCATAAAACAAAATACCAGAAACTACGCCAAGCGCCAACTTACATGGTTTAAAAAAGATGAAAACATCCACTGGTTTCAACCCCAAGAAACCGAAGCAATTACTGCCTACATAGAACAAACACTGTTGCCGTAAACCTGCTACTGTTGATTTCTTCTTACGCTCGCCCTTATATAAAAAACTATTATCGAAACTAAATTTAATAGGCAACAGTGGATAAAAAGAAAAAGTCTAAAAAGAAAGGCGGCAGTGTTGCCGATGCAGAACAATCTATTTTAATTGTAGTAAAAGCCTTAGAAAGCCAAGCCACATTGCAAAAATTGTTTCCACTGCTAGAAGACGATTTTACCCAAGAAACCATTATTGAAGCACTAAAAAAATTAGAAGCAAAAAGCAAAATAGAAGTGCATCAAAGAGGGAAAATAAAACTACTGCCTAAAGAAAGCACCACAGCTCCCACTACCAACACCACAAGCACACACCCACACGCTAAACACCTGAAAGGCACTGTAGATTTAACCAAAACAGGAGCCGCCTATATTATTATCGAAGATTCCGAAAAAGATATTTACGTACCTGCAAAATTCACCAAAGGAGCATTGCATGGCGATGAAGTTTTAGTTGAAATAATTGGCCACTACAAAAAGAAACCCGAAGGCAGAATTATTGCCATTACCAAGCGCAGTCAAGAAAGTTTTATTGGCACCTTACACATTCACCGCACACACGCATTTGTGCAACCCGAAGGCCAGCGCGTTACCTTCCTCATCCACATTCCATTAGAGCAAGCTACCACTTACGAAAACGATACTAAAGTAATTACCCGCATTACCAACTGGGGCACACCCGGCAAGCACCCCACGGGCGAAATTGTAGAGCACATAGCAACCTTCGGCAAAAGCGATACCGAAATGAAAATGATATTGGTGCAAAACGGATTTCACCTGGCATTTCCCCCTGCAGTACTTGCAGAGGCGCGCAAACTTCCGCAAACCGTATTAGAAAAAGATGCTGCAGATAGAATTGATTACCGCAGCGTTACCACCTTTACCATAGATCCCGCAGATGCAAAAGATTTTGACGATGCCATTTCCTTTAAAAACCTGCCCAACGGCAACGTAGAAATTGGTGTACACATTGCCGATGTGGCACATTATGTAACCGAAAACAGCGCATTAGATAAAGAAGCCTCTCTACGCGGCACATCGGTGTATTTGCCCGATAGAGTTTGCCCCATGCTGCCCGAAGAAATTTCAAATATCATTTGCTCCCTGCGCCCAAACGAAGATAAACTCGCATTCTCCACCATTTTTGAATTCAACGCCCAAAACGAAATCAAAAATATTACCATTGCCAAAACAGTTATTCATTCTAACCATAGATTCACCTACGAGCAAGCACAAGAAGTATTGGAAACAGGTAATGGCACATTTGCCGAAGAACTCAAAATTATTCACCGCATTACCAAATCTATCCGCAAAAAAAGATTCAATGCCGGAGCCATTTCTTTTGAAAAAGACGAAGTGCGCTTTAGGCTAGATTCATCCGGTAAACCCGTTGAACTATACGTAAAACAACGCAAAGACGCACACCTGCTTATTGAAGATTTAATGTTGCTTTCCAACGAAACCATTGCACGCTTCGGCAGCAAATTAGATGTAAACAAAAAACGAAGTCCCTTTGTGTACCGCATTCACGATGCACCCGATGCCGGAAAATTAGAGCAGTTTGCAACCATTGCTTCCCGCTTTGGCTACCGCCTAACCTTCGATTTAGAAAGCCCCAAGCAAGTGGCAGCCACCCTAAACCAACTCCTGCAAAATGTAAACGGCAATCCCGAGCAAGGTCTTTTAGAGCAAATGGCCATCCGCAGCATGGCTAAAGCCTCCTACACCACCAAAAATATTGGGCATTACGGTTTGGCAATAGAACACTACACCCACTTTACTTCGCCCATTAGGCGCTATCCCGATTTGTTGGCGCACCGCCTTACTTTAGAATTGCTCAAAAACGGCAAAGTAGCAATAGACAAAAGCGAACTGGAAGAAAAATGCAAAATAAGTTCCCTCATGGAGCGCAAAGCTATGGATGCCGAGCGCGAAGCCATTCGCTATAAGCAAGTGGAATATTTGAGCGATAAAATTGGCAATGAATACGAAGGCATTATTACCGGAGTAATTGCCCGCGGCATTTTTGTAGAAATGAGCGCCTTACTATGCGAAGGAATGGTTACCACCGAGCGCCTCGGCAACGAAGATTTTACTTTCGATGAAAAACAACTTTGCCTGCGCGGCAATAAAACAGGCATTCGCTACAATATGGGCGAACCCATCCGCGTGCGGGTGGTAGATGCCAACCTGGCTACGCGAAAAATTGAACTGGAAAAGATTTAAACTGCGGTACTTACTGCCGTATTAAAACCGAACTGCCACCCACTACTTCAAATTCTTTTTCAACGGTGGTATGCATTGTTTGGGCAAACTTAGAGCGGTAAATAGCCACATACTTTCCCGGTTGCAGCGCAATTACCTCTTGCTTCTGCATTTCATTAAAATCATACACCTTTTGCAAACCTTCCTTACTTTTTAAAAACACAGCACCATATAACTCATAAGTACGGCTAAAAGTTACCAAGCCCGGAGCAGGAATAACCACCGTGGTTGTTTTGCGTTCATCTACCTTAAGCCGTGCAGCCGCAATGGCAGGATTGGTAAGCACTTCCACCACATAGTTTCCGGTTATTACCTTGCGCTTACTGCCCGGTTGCAGCCAAAAATAAGTAGTGCTGTTGCTCGGCAATTGCACCAAGCACTTTATTTTTTCTACCGAACTATGCTTAGGCACACTGCCTGCAAACTGCACTTCCAATACACCTTGTGGCGCATCTACCGAAACTATGTTGTGTTCGTTGCGCTTCATACTTATGCCTTTCACAAAAACGGGCGGTGTGCTATGCACTTGTATATCGTAAGTAAAAAGTGGCGAAATGGTAATGGTGTCGGGCAAACCGCGTGCATTTAAAGTATGGTGAAAATGATATTTATCTACACCTGTTTTAGAGTCGGTAAGCGTAAATGCCACATCGGTTTCGGTGGGCTTGCCTGCTGCATCCAAAATATTGAGTTGGAAAGTAGTTTTGGAAATAGTTTCACCCACTGCCTTTTTTAATGCTTGGTTCAGTTCTGCTCCGCTTGCTGTATTGGTAAGTTCGCCTATGCAGCTAAACTGCTGTTGCAGCACATCCGGCAACTGAATACCCAGCACTATCGGCTTTAGCAGAATATTGTTCTGCTGCAATTTTTGCGTAACGGCACATGGGTCGCCACCACAGCTTTCTTCGCCATCGGTAATAATTATCAAAAAATTGCGGCTCACCTCTCCGGTAGCAGCAAAATCATTGGCACATTTTTCTAATGAATATGCCAAAGGCGTTACACCATTGGGAACTATGCTTGCCAGCTTCCTCCGTATAGAATTTGAGTTTACATTGCCAAAAGCCATCTCTAAACGCGAATCTTTGCAGTTGTTGTCGCGCAGCGAAAATTGATGTCCATACACACGTACCGCAAATTCCACATTGGGCAGCGAAGCTAAGCTATCGGTAATTTCTATCATGGTTTGCATGGCTGCTTGCCAGCGGGTGCCGCCTGTCCAGTTCTTATTCATACTGTACGAAGCATCCAGCAAAAAAAGAATCCGTATTTTGGGGCTTTGAGCCACCATCCACATGGGAAAAACCACAAGCATCAACCATTTTACCATACCACAAATGTTGAAAATAGCAATTCAGTCTTATTTCAATGCAAGCAGTGTGTTTATACCGCTTTTAGAGACCACGCTTCCGGCTTAGCAGCAAACCATTGCTTTACGGTACTCCACGTTGCTTCAAAAAGTGGCGATTGGCGGTATGTGTTCAGCGCCTCTTCGCTCTCCCAAGTACTCAACGTAAAATATATGGGAGCATTGTCGGCACTTCTTTTTAATGCCACACCTTGGCAACCTTCAAATGCTGCAATTTGTGCCTTCCGCTCTTCAAATACTCGTTCAAAATTGGCACAGTGGCTTGCCTCAAATGTCATTTTAACTACGCGTGTTATCATTATTTTTCTTTGTGCCAAACATACGCATTACGCTGAGCAGTTGGGTATATTACCATATTGGTAATATTTACGTGCGGTGGTGCGGCACACACATATAGCACAGCATTGGCAATATCGTCTGCTGTAAGTGGCTGGTAGCCTTCGTAAACCTTTTTGGCTTTTTGCACATCGCCATGAAAGCGCACTAGCGAAAATTCTGTTTCGGCAGCACCCGGGTCTATGGAGCAACAACGTATGTTCGTACCCACCAAATCTATGTTGATGGCCTCGCTTAATGCCCGCACGGCAAATTTGGTGGCATTATATACGTTTCCTTCCGGGTAAACGGTATGCCCTGCTGTGCTGCCGATATTTACAATATGCCCCGTGTTGCGCTCTACCATCATGGGTAAAAATATTCTTGTTACATATAGCAGCCCCTTCAAATTGGTATCTATCATTTGTTCCCAATCACTAAAAAGTCCTTCGTAAATTTTCTCTTTACCCGAAGCCAGCCCCGCATTGTTCACCAATATATCGGGTACAATTTCGCGCGTTTGCAAATCGTTGGCCATTACAATTACCTGGCTTCTCTCCGTAATATCGAAACAATAACTCAGCACCTCCACCCCAAATTTTTCTTGCAGTAGTTCGCGGCTCACCTCTAGGCGATCGGCACGCCTGCCCGTTAAAATTAAATTTGCACCGTGTGCTGCAAAAATTTCGGCTGTTGCCTTGCCAAATCCGGAGGTGGCTCCGGTTATCAAAACCCATTTATGGTTAAATTGTTTCATGTTTTCCACATTAAGTGCGCAAAACTTCAATTCTTTTTTTGAATTTCAAGTTAGGCTTTGTTCATTTGCACAAAATTATTTCACAAAACAATATTTAGCGTTTGAGTTTACCTATACGTCCACGGTTTAAAGGACCCATCAAAAAAGAAGCGGAACACAGAATTAACGAAAAAATTACTGCGCCCGAAATAAGAATTGTCGGTGATAATATTGAACCGAAAATTTACCAAACTCGCGAGGCAATTGCCAAAGCCTTAGAAATGGGATTAGACTTGGTTGAAATTTCACCCAATGCCGTACCGCCTGTTTGCAGAATTATTGATTACAACAAGTTTCTTTACGAAAAAAAGAAGAAAGAAAAAGAGTTGAAATCAAAAGCAGTAAAAGTGCAAGTAAAAGAAATTCGCTTTACTGCCAATACCGATGAACACGATGTGGAATTCAAATCTAAACATGCCGAAAAGTTTTTGCTCGAAGGCAATAAAGTAAAAGCCGTGCTTATGTTTAGAGGGCGTGCTATTGTGTTTAAAGACAGAGGCGAATTACTACTCCTCCAATTTGCAAAACGGCTAGAAGAAGTAGCCACCGTAGAGCAAATGCCCGCCTTAGAAGGCAAGCGCATGATGATGACGCTCGCTCCAAAGAAAAAGAAATCGTAAAGTAACTACCTTGTAATGCAATTGTTTGCTTACAGTTTTGTAGCTGCTACTGCATTCTAAGTGCTACGCCATTTTCATATACGCATATTCAGCCTTGCTTGGTATTCAGTGCCATTCCATCTTGTATCTATTCAACACAACTCCTTTTGGAGATAAAAAACTGCTTGTACACGAGTATGCAGTCAAATGTAGTGCATGCTTCAGATTCTCTTGAAAATGGAGAAATAGAGGTAGCTCGATTTTTCAAGGAATCAGAGATCATGAATTACAAAAAGCTCGGAGAAAACCTTTGCCACGCTATGTTTTCACCTGTATGTGCATAACTGTTTGAAAATATTCAGTTTATTCTTTTGTTTGTAAAACAACTGTTCTTTATTTTAAAGTGTCTAAATTTAAGGCTTCATCAATTTTGGTACCACCTTGAGGTATAAGTTGTTGGGAGTATTTCATTTAGTAAAATAAAATCAGTCTATAAAGAATATATACCTACATGAAGAAATTATTGCTCACCTTATGCGTAGTTGCAGGCTTACACACTTTTGCTCAAAATAATATCGGTATAGGCACGCCCAATCCGGCTCCATCTGCCATTTTAGATTTGTCGGCTGCCGATAAAGGCTTTTTGCTACCGCGGCTAACTACTGCACAGCGCACAGCCATTGCAAATCCGGCTAACGGTTTGCTAATTTACGATACTGATGTGCAATGCGTGTTTTTCTATAATTCGGTAACTGTTCAGTGGATTTCGCTTTGCCAACCATCTGGTGGTACTGGCGCTACGGGTGCTACCGGAGCAACAGGTGCCACGGGCGATACCGGAGCTGCAGGCACTAATGGTACTAATGGCGTTACTGGTGATACGGGTGCTACCGGAGCAACAGGTGCCACAGGCGATACCGGAGCTGCAGGAACAAACGGCACCAATGGAACAAACGGTGTTACCGGAGCTACAGGCGACACTGGTGCTGCAGGCACTAATGGTACTAATGGCGTTACTGGTGATACTGGTGCTACGGGAGCAACAGGAGCTACGGGTGCCACAGGCGATACCGGAGCTGCAGGAACTAACGGTACCAATGGAACAAACGGTGTTACCGGAGCTACAGGCGACACTGGTGCAGCAGGCACCAACGGTACTAATGGCGTTACTGGTGATACTGGTGCTACGGGAGCAACAGGTGCCACGGGCGATACCGGAGCTGCAGGAACTAACGGCACCAATGGAACAAACGGTGCTACCGGAGCTACAGGCGATACTGGCGCAGCAGGCACCAACGGTACTAATGGCGTTACTGGTGATACTGGCGCTACGGGAGCAACAGGTGCCACGGGCGATACCGGAGCTGCAGGAACTAACGGCACCAATGGAACAAACGGTGCTACCGGAGCTACAGGCGATACTGGAGCTGCAGGAACTAACGGCACCAATGGAACAAACGGTGTTACCGGAGCCACAGGCGATACTGGTGCAGCAGGTACTAATGGCGTTACTGGTGATACTGGAGCAACGGGTGCTACCGGAGCAACGGGTGCCACGGGCGATACCGGAGCTGCAGGAACTAACGGTACCAATGGAACAAACGGTGTTACCGGAGCTACAGGCGACACTGGTGCTGCAGGCACCAACGGTACTAATGGCGTTACTGGTGATACTGGAGCAACGGGTGCCACGGGCGATACCGGAGCTGCAGGAACTAACGGCACAAATGGAACAAACGGTGCAACCGGAGCTACAGGAGCTACAGGAGCAGCAGGTACCAACGGTACTAATGGCGTTACTGGTGATACGGGTGCTACTGGTACAGCAGGAACCAACGGTGTAACTGGAGCTACGGGTGCAACTGGGGCAGCTGGCACAAATGGAACCAATGGAACAAACGGTGCAACCGGAGCTACAGGCGACACTGGCGCAGCAGGCACCAACGGTACTAATGGCGTTACAGGTGCAACGGGTGCTACTGGTGCAGCAGGAACCAACGGTGTAACTGGAGCTACAGGTGCAACTGGGGCGGCTGGCACAAATGGAACCAATGGAACAAACGGTGCTACAGGAGCTACAGGAGCAGCAGGTACTAACGGTACCAATGGCGTTACTGGTGCAACGGGAGCTACAGGAGCAGCAGGAACAAACGGTGTAACTGGAGCTACAGGTGCAACTGGGGCAGCTGGCACAAATGGAACCAATGGAACAAACGGTGTAACTGGTGCAACCGGAGCTACAGGAGCAGCAGGTACTAACGGCACCAATGGCATTACAGGTGCAACGGGGGCTACTGGCGCAGCAGGAACTAATGGTGTTACGGGCGCTACGGGTATAACAGGACCTACAGGCTCTATGAGCGGTAATGCAGGTGGCGATTTAAGCGGCACTTATCCTAACCCAACAGTAGATGGAATCTTAGGTGATACTATTGTTGGACCTAAAGTTACTAATGGGGTAATAAAGTATGATGGCACAAAATGGGTGATTGATAGTACAACCGGACAGTTTTGGAAACTGACAGGTAACACTTTAACCAATCCACTAACCAATTATGTGGGCACCACCGATAGCACACCATTTTCAATTAGAACAAGTGCCCGCGAAGCAATACGAGTTGCCGCCAATAGCGATGTAATCATTGGTAACACCTTGGTGTACGACAACAATATAAACTCCGGATGGACCGGCACCAAAGTTCAAATTAACATGATTCCGAAGTCTGCTGCCGATAATTCCGATGCGGTATTGCTCCGCATGTCGTCTAGCACGGCATCGGATTACTCTAAGTTTATTTTCTTTAGAACCAGAGGTACTTTTCTGCCAAGTGGTGCCACAACCGTAGTAAATGGAGATCCACTGGGTAGAATTTTATGGCGTTCTTACTATGGTGCCACGGCTGCCACACCTACTACCAATCTTTCTTCTAATGCAGTAATTGAAGCTTACGCAGAAGGAACCACTGCCACCGGATCGGGTGGTAGATTGGTATTTTCTACTACCAATTCAGGCGCTACCAATCCAACTGTTAGAGCCATTATTGCGGCAAATGGAAATATGTCTATAGGAGGTACGCTTAGTGGCAGTTCAGCAGCCCCAACGCAGGCTCTTATGGTAGATGGGTATGTTTTTGTTGATAGAACAGGGCAAAATATGGGCAACTTGGCACTGGGAGGTGGTGTAATGTTTGGCAATGCCAATACTGCCATTGCTTCAAATAGACAAACGGCATTGCAAAACCAAAATGGTTTAGATTTCTATACCGGTGGCTCTCGCAGAGTTGCCATTACTTCTGCCGGAAGAGTTGGTATTGGCGTAGTAGAGCCAAACACTTCGTTTCAGGCAGAAATAAATTCTGCTACACAAAACGGATTGCTAGTTTCTACCACCTCTGCCACTGCAGGAATTTGGGTAAGAGGCAATGGATATAATATCACCAACACTACCAACAACTATGTTGGCTCGCGCGGTATTATTGCTGCCGGTATTGGTATTGGCGTAGAAGGCTTTGCCGTGGAAGACAATAATGCCACTACCAATCATGCAGGCGGTTCGTTTGGCGTGTACGACAATAGCCTTTCCACTGCACTTTCATTGGTAAAAGTAGGTGCGTATGAGAGTTCAACACCATATAAAATTATAGGTATTGGTACTGTTTCTACCGTAGTGCGCGATCAAGAAAATAAAGGCAGGGTAATGTTTGCTCCGGAATCACCTGAAGTGCTATTCCAAGATTTTGGAGAAGGGCAATTGATAAACGGCAAAGCTCACATTACGCTCGACCCTATTTTCAGCAAAAATATTTGTGTGAATGAAAAACATCCGATGCGTGTTTTTGTAACATTGAAAGGCGATTGCAATGGTGTATTCGTTACCAACGAAACTGCTACCGGATTTGATGTTACTGAATTGAAAAACGGTACTTCTAATGCTAAATTCTCTTGGTTTGTTTCTGCTAACCGTGCCGATGAACAATACGGCAACCATACAGGCAAATTCCAAGATTTGCGTTTCCCTGTTACCAACATGCTAAACGAAAACAAGAACGCGAATAGCATTAGAATAAAACAGGAAGAAGAACACAACCGTAAAATTCAGGAAGAAGAAAGCCGCATCAATATGGAAATTAAGCGCAAAGCCGATGCCGAGCGCAAAAAAGAATTGGAAGATTTTGAACGCGAAAACAAAAAGCAGCAAATAAACAGCAATCATCCATACTAGTTTACGCTTGCAATATGAATAAGGGTAAAGTACTCATTACCGAACCTGTACATGAATGCCTGCCCGAGGGCTTATGCCAGCTAGGATTTGAGGTAGTTCATTTACCCGAAATTGCAGCTGCAGAAGTACTCCCGATTATTGGTGAGTTTACAGGGCTTATTATCAATAGCAAAGTACAGGCAAATAAAACATTGCTAGCCCAAGCCTCACAACTGAAATTTGTAGCCCGCTGCGGATCGGGCAAAGAAGTTATTGATTTTGAATACTGCCACCAACACGGCATTACACCCATTACTTCGCCCGAAGGAAACCGACAAGCAGTGGCTGAACACGCACTTGGCATGCTGCTATCGCTCTTAAACAATATTCATAGCGCACATGCACAGGTAGTGCAAAAAAAATGGATACGCGAGCGCAACAGAGGTGTAGAGTTGTTTGGTAAAACTGTTGGCATCATTGGTTTTGGGCACACAGGGAGCGCCTTTGCAAATGTGCTAAAAGGCTTTTGCCCAACTATACTTGCTTACGATAAATACCACACCAATTGCACCACCAACGAAGTGCGCCAAACTACACTTCAAGAAATTTTTGAAAAGGCTGAAATTGTAAGCCTACACTTGCCGCTTTCTCCGGAAACCAAACATTTTGCCAACGAAACATTCTTTGCTGCTTTCAAACAAAAAATTTGGTTTTTAAATACTGCACGCGGAAGTTGCACAGATACTGTGGCGCTGCTACATGCTATACAGCAGGGTAAAATACATGGTGCTGCTTTAGATGTGTTAGAAAATGAAAAATTGGAAAGCTACACGCCTTTAGAAAATGAACTTCTCCAGCAATTGGCACAAACACAAAAAGTGCTCTTCACTCCACATATTGCCGGATGGACAATAGAATCGAAAAGAAAAATTGCAGAAGTATTGCTGCAAAAAATAAGCGCCTTGGCTTAATGCAATACTCCGGCACCCAACTTAGCACATAAACGAAATTCCAACAGGTGCGGGTACTTCCATGGGCGGTGCCGATGGTGGTGCTGTTGCTACCTTAGAGGTGCGTTGCGGAGGCATTACTTCGTGCTCCGGTGCGCTATCAATAAGTGGGCTGATGTAAAAGTTTTTCATAGCTTTTCAGTTTCTTGTTCAGATAAGACGTTTGCTATCTCTTACGATACTCATACAAAAAAGTTTCGGCAATGGTTTATATAGTGCGTTACTTACAAATAAACACTACCTTTAAAACACTTACTTCACCTTGTAAATAAATGCCTTATGAAATATCCTATAGTTCTTCTTACTATATTTTTTGCCATGTGTTTTCTTACCAATTGCAATAAAGAAAAGTTGCTTGACGAAAAAGATATTCCGGCAGAAATTAAACAGTATGCTGCCACGCATTTCCCTAGCTGTGTCATTACAAAAGCAACTAAAGAAACAGGCAATCGCGATGATGCGTATGAAATAAACCTATCGTGCGGAGTAAAATTGGAATTTAACCTGCAAAAGAATATAGTTGATATTGACGGTTCTTCTAAGCTACCCGACAGTGTAATTCCCACCGGAATTTTAAATTATGTAGCAGCTAACTATGCAGGAAAATATATAGTAGGCTGGGAGATACAAAATAGTAAGCAATATGCAGATTTAAGCAATCGCGTAACCTTAGTATTTGATATGCAAGACAGCTTTCTGTACATAGCAGATTAGCATTTACACCAATTGCACAGCTGCAATTATTACCTGCTCATAGCTCCGCAAACGCTTAGCACTTGCCCACTTACATAGGTAGAAAGATCGCTGGCAAGAAATAGTACAGCATTGGCCACTTCTTGTGCGCTGCCCATTCTGCCAAAAGGAATTTGTTGTAAGATTCCGGCTTTTACATCATCGCTCAACACCTCGGTCATATCGGTTTCAATAAACCCCGGAGATACAGCATTGCAGCGAATGCTGCGCGAGCCAAATTCATCGGCAATACTTTTAGTAAATCCAATAATACCTGCTTTAGATGCAGCATAATTTGCCTGTCCTGCCTGACCGCGCAAACCTATAATGGAAGTAAGGTTAATAATACTACCCTGCTTTGCACGCAGCATGTGCTTAGAGGCATGTTTGGTGAGGTTAAAAACACTTTTAAGATTAGCTTGTAATACTTCATCAAATTGCTGCTCGCTCATGCGCAGCAGCAGGTTATCGCGCGTGATACCTGCATTATTTACGAGTATATCTATTTTGCCAAACTGCTTAATTACTTCATCTATTACCGCACCGGATTGCTCAAAATTTCCGGCATCGGATTTTATGCCAACCACTTTCACATCTTCGCTGCTTAACTGGCTGCTTACTTGCTTTGCACGCTCTTCGGAACTTACATAAGTAAAAACTACATGTGCACCCTGCGCTGCCAAAGTTTCTACAATTGCATAGCCAATTCCTCTTGTACCTCCGGTTACAAGTGCAACTCTTCCGCTTAATAGTTTTGTCATTGAATGTTTAGGTTATCTGTAAACAAAAACGCTGCCTTCGCGCTGTGTCCATGTTTCATCAATAAATGAAAAACGAACTACATACACATATAAACCTGCATCTACCTTTTCGCCACGGTAATAGCCGTCCCAACACTGCTTTAAGTCGTTGGTTGCAAATACCATTTCGCCCAAACGGTTAAATACTTTTAAGTCTATACTTTGAACAGCATCGGCAAATAAACACCAAAACTCGTTATTGCCATCGCCATCGGGAGAAAAGAAATTAGGAATGTAAATAGTTTTATCTGCCAATACAGTAAATGGAATTAAAAGCGTATCGGCACAGCCATTGGCATCGCGCACAATAAACGTATAATCTATACTTTGAATTGGAGAAGCAATTGGATCATTGCAATCGTAGCAACTTAATCCGCGCTGTGGTCGCCACTCATACACATAATTACTGCTCGAAGGCGTAACTTCTACCAATAATTTTTGCTTTTTACCCACTTTAATAATAGTAGTATCAGGAGGAAGCGCCACAATTTCGTCTGGCTCGGTAACGGTGGTTTGTGCTGTGGCTACACAGTTTCTGCTATCAAATACCGTAACGGCATAATTACCTGCTTTTAAACGCTGGATAGAAGCGGTTTGAGCATTGTTATTCCATAAATACTGGTAGCCGGGAGTACCGCCAACTCCGGTAGCCGTTAGCCTGCCATCGCTACCATTAAAACACGTAACATGTTTTACGCTATCAATAGATGCGGTAAACACAGGAGCTGGCTGTATGGTGAAAGATTGCGTTCCGGTACATTGGTTGTTATCGGTAACGGTAACATCGTAAGTATTAGGTAATAACTGCGAAAGGCTGCTGCCCGAAGCACCGTTGCCCCAAACAAAATTGTAAACAGGTGCACCGTTTGAAGCATCAACCACAATACTGCCATCTGCTACATTATAGCACTGCTGGTCGCGCAACTGCACCAAATTTACTACTGGTAAAGAATAAACCGTTACCACAATATCGTTACTCAATCCTTCGCAATTATTTACATCGGTGGTAGTAACATGGTATGTGCCGCTTTGCGTTACATTGATAGTTTGCTGGCTGCCAGCATTTGTCCAAATATAAGTTTGGAAAGTAGAATCGGTACTCAGATTTACACTGCCGCCATCACAAAACGCAACAGGGCCATCGGCAGTAATCATAATTGGCAATGGATTGGGATTGAAGGTAATTACCAAATCGTTACTCTTTACCTCGCAACTATTGGCATCTACTGCTGTAAGGTAATATGTACCCGCTTGCATTACCGTAATACTTTGTGTGGCATCACCATTGCTCCATGCATAAGCATTGTAAGTACTATCGCTATTGAGCACAATACTTCCGCCTTTACAAACAGGCAAAGTGCCATTGGTAGAAATAGTAGTGGGCAACGGATTAGCAGCTACCGTAACTTGTGCGGTATCGCTCTTCCAAACACAACCTTGTGCATCTACACCAAGAAAATAATAACTACCCGTTTGATTAACGGAAATAGTAGGTGTAGCAGCCATTGTGCTCCACATTTGCTGAACAAACTGCTGTGCCGATGATAATGTAACACTGGCTCCTTTACATAAATTGATAGGGCTTGCAGGTAAAATAGGTTCTATCTGTGGCGGGCTAATGGTTAGTTGCATAGAATCTATGCCCGAGCAACCTGCTGCCGTAACTATCACATAATACTTGGTAACTTTGGGTGCATTGGTAAGGTTGGTATCTCTCGCTATTGGATTGGCTACCAATGAATCTGAAAGCCCAGTGGTTGGTGTCCAAAAATAAGTAGCATTAGGTATGGGTACACCACCAATAACCGTAGCGCCTCCACTGCAAACAACCATATCTGTTCCGGCATCGGCAGTAGGATTGGGGTTCACAGTTACCGAGCCGGTAGCTTGCGGAATAGTACAGCCACCATCGTTAATATCTAATGTAATATTTTTGACCCCGCTTGAATTCCAATTCACTTCAATGGGACCCGGACCATTTGGTGTGCCACTTACTATAGTTCCTCCATTTAAACCCCAAGTAAAGGTTGCATTAGGGGAAGGTGTTCCATTAAAACTTAAAAATGTACTTCTGCCTTCGCAAACCGTAGCAGGGCTGGCAGTAAATCCGGCATTAAAAGTACCTTGTACATTTGCGGTAAGCGTGTCGTAAGAATAACAAGAATAGCGGTCGGTTACTTTTACTATATACTGCTGTGTTTGTAAAATTTGTTCTGTGATGTTTTGAGAAACCTTTGCACTAGGTGTCCATACATACGTATAAGGTTTAGACCCCAGAATAGGATTAGATTTCAACACCACATTAGCTCCTGCACATACCGTGGTATCTTTTAATAAATTAAAAAGAGTTTGGTTATTAAAGGTAGCATTTACTTCTGGACATAGGTTTACTTCAATAACAGATACACTGGTTTCGTTACACGCTAAATCGTTCCAAGAACCGGCACTATAAATTTGCACACACTGTTCTCCATTGCTGCATTTGTATTGATTACTGCATGTAAAGTTACCGCAACCAAAAGTACAACTATTGTAGCCACTGTTATTAGGTTCACCACTTGCCCAGTTTTGAAAGAGTGATGGTGTTGCCGCTCCCGGAGTAAAACTACCTGTTGAACCATCCAATGCGTAAAACGTAGAAGCATTAGTTCCGGTTCTCTTGTAGCCAATCCAAATAGTTCCGCCATACTGCCCAAATATATTATTGGCATTGAGTGCATTTATTACGTTTTGGTTTTCGGTAGCACTATTAAACACTACCAAATTAGCGCCCAAAGTAGCAGCAGCAGTTTGAGCCTGTGCCGCATCCTGCGATGACGGATTGATAAAATACAAACTGCAATCTTCGCCAGGAACAGGTAGCGGCACATATCCCGCTCCGGTAAAAGTATTTATGATAAGTTGAATATCACAACCTTGCGGACCAACTACCGGAGGACACACATCTACAGTTACAGTTACAGTATCTTCAGAATAGCAGTTATAGCGATCGGTAGCTCTAAAAATATATGCTGTAGTAGTTGCCGGAGTAACATAGGCATTCTGAGTAGCTTGCCCCGAACTCCATTGGTAAGCATAAGAAGGCGATCCTAAGATGGTACGAGTTTTTAACTGCACCGTTTTATTCTCACAAATAGTAGTATCGTTATTACCCGTTATTTGCGGACAAAGGTTTACTTCTATTAAAGAAATGCTGGTACCATCATTACACTTTTCATCGTTCCAAAACCCGTTGCTATAAATTTGCACACATTGTTCACCATTGCTGCAAGCATAGCCATTACAGCCCACACCGCAAATTGGCGAACATTGGTAATCGTTGTTATTAGGCTCTCCGCTCGACCAGTTTTGGTATATTCCCGGAGTTGGTCCTCCGGTGGTTGGTGTCAAGAAAGGACCGGTTGAACTATCTAAAGCATAAAAAGTTGGAGCCGCCACAGAGGTTCTTTTAATACCAATCCATATTTTACCCGCCAATGCAAAAGCATTCTGCGCATTTAGTGCATTCACCACATTCTGGTTTTCGGTAGCATCGTTCATTACCACCAAATTGGCTCCTAAAGCCTGCGCTGCTGCCTGTGCTGCTGCTGCATCTTGCGAAGTGGGATTGATAAAATACAAACTACAATCCTGCCCCTGTACATTTAACTGCGTATAACCTTGGCCTGTAAAAGTGCTTATGATTTGCTGAATGTTGCAGCCTTTGTATTGTGCAAATACTTTTAAGTTGAATAGTAGAGCTAAACAAAGTAATTGCGTAACTTTTATTCTCATCCGTTTGTTTTTTTTGAAAGTTGCCAAAAATAGAGATTTGTTCTAAATAAGATGAAGAAGTTACAAAATTGGTTTGTCCAAAATTTTGCTTTAATAAAAACAATAAATTGCAAGTTCATTTCATTTCTTCCTATTCTATGTTTCAACTACATAATGTTTTACATTATCCATTAGGTTTACTTTTATATTTTTTATGTTGCAGTAGTGCCGTAAGCTACGCCCAATCCACACACCCGGTACTAAAAGATGCATTTGGCAGAACGCTACTATTGCATGGTTTAAATACCAGTAGCAGCGCCAAACACAGTACCGATAATCATCCTTGGATAGGTGAAGAAGATGTGCAACGCGAACAAACAGAATTTGGTTTCAACTCCGTAAGGTACCTTATTTTTTGGGGCGCTATTGAGCCGGAACAAGATGTGTACAACGATAGCTATTTGGCAGAAGTAAAAAAGCGGGTGGAATGGTACACCAACCGAAAAATGTATGTAATTCTTGATATGCACCAAGATATTTACGGCTTTGGCGTAGGAGGCAACGGAGCACCTGCATGGGCTTCTACCCAAACTAAAATTCAAAATATTATACCCGATAAATGGGCTTGGTGGCTGCAAAACTTAGAGCCGAAAGTAAAGAAATCGTACGTTACTTTTTTTAAGTATAAAAAACGAAAAGAACTGCAAGACCACTATATGTTGGCATGGAAAAAAGTAATTGAAGTATTTAAAGATAATCCCTATGTAATTGGCTACGATGTAATGAATGAACCGCATGGCGGCAAGGTAATAAGAACCCTCTCCGGAAAGTTTGAAAAAAAGGAACTGCACGCCTTTTACAAACGAGTAATTGGCAGTATTAGAACTGCAGATACCACCCGCTATATTTTTTTTGAACCGCGCTCTTTTGGTGTAAATTTTGGAATGAAATCGCACCTGCCTAAAGTAGAAGATGCCATACCGAGCGGTACCAACAAATTGGTATATGCTCCGCACCTTTACCTTGCATTTGTTGATATTGGCGGAAACTATTCCAAGAAATATCAAAAGAAATTGGTGAAATGGTATCGCAATAGACTTCGCGAAGCAGCTATGCACCAAACCCCAATACTTATTGGTGAATTTGGATTAAGCCCTGGCAAAAAAGATTTCGATAAATACTTACAAGACATTTTTAAAAGAGCTAATCAACACAATGTATCATGGTCTTATTGGTCGAGCGATTTGGGAGGTTGGGGACCATTTAAAAGCGATAAAACACCCTCTCCTATTATGAACGAAATTGTTGCCGTATATCCACATGCTACTGCCGGCTTACTAAAAAACTTTGAATACGATAAGCATCAAAATATCTTTCAACTTGCTTATGTAAGCGACTCCTCCATTGCTGCACCCACCGAAATTATTATTCCCAAGTTTTTATTTCCGAATGGATACGATTTTCAACTAACAGGTTTAGAAAACTGGCGGCAGGAATTTGATAGCACTTCACAAACATTAAAAATATACACCAACGAAGGTGGCAAAGAGGTAGCGGTATTCATTAAACCTAAAAGTGCACAAAACGATATGTAAGCAGTAGATTACTGCAATGCTTCCAAGTACTTATGGATGTAGCTATCTTTTTCCTTCAACTTATATTGCTGAATATATCGAGGATGCTCTAACACAACAGTTTTATCGAAAAGCGGTGTATCCTTAGTAAGCCGCTTAATGTAGTCTGCATTTTTCTTCCCCAATATAAAAGCAACGGAAGTTTCGGCAGCAATGCCGATATGAACCAGTAATGATGCCATCATAAACGACTTTACAGATTCAAACAATGCTTTATCATCGTAATAATTAGCATTTAGCCATGTGTGAGGTGCTGTTTGCTTTACAATTGCCAATGGAAAAGGTGAATTGATATAATACCTGCCATAAAACTTTTCTGCTCCGCCAAAAGCCGTAATCATATCATACATAAAAACCGATGAAACCTCATGCGTGTGTGCCGAGTGCATGGAAATACCACACTCGCTTTCTAAACGCTTGGTATCGGTAAAAGGCACACCCGTAACGCCCGCGCCATGCCGGCTGGGATTTATACCGATAATAAGAATCCTTTTTCTTGAGTCGTTATAGTATTTCCGATAAAACTTTTCCATTACCACCATAGTTTCCGGATTATCCATATAAGGATTAAGTGCATGAAAACCCTTCGGCAACTTTCCTGAAAACTGTAATTGCTTATTGAATGAAATAACCTTGTCTGCTATCGTTAATCTATGCATACTACAACATTTACAAGCATCTAAGTTAAGTAAGTGTAAACTTTTACGAGTGCCCTAATTTAAAAGAATCAACCCTTAGTAAGATACACCTTACTGGTGCAAAAAAGAAGAGGCTGCCTTTTGGAGGCAGCCTCTTCTTTTTATGAATTACCGATTATTTATCGGAACCAGCTTTGTAGCCCGGATGCGGAGAAGCCGGATTGCTTTCGCCCTTCTCATCTTCATCTGCATAACGGAATTCTACCCTGCGGCTTTGCTTACGTTCTAATTCGCTCTTACCTGCATTAGATTTTTTACCTCCTTGATATTTTACCAAGAAGCGATCTCTTGAAATACCATATTTCTCAACCAAGTAATCGGCAACTTTTTGTGCTCTATTCCAGGAAAGCTGCTCATTATATTTTTGATCATTTCTGCTTTCATCGTAACCTGTAATTGCTAAGCGCATATCAGGACATTGTTGCATTCTTTCTGCTACTTGGTGTAATGAGCTTAAGTAAGCAGGATCAATATAGTACTTATCGTTATCGAAGTAAACGCCCGGCAACTCAATCTTAGAGCAATCGCCACCGCGACCACGTCTGCGTCTAGAACCCTCTGCACCTACACCTTCTTTTCCGCCTTTGCCATCGGCACCGCCACCAAGCATTAACATATCATCGCCCTCATCGCAGCAAGGATTTGGTGGAATTTGAGCCACACCAAATTGATCTACCGGATAACCCGGAGGTGAATACGGTTCTTTGTCATCGCAATCAACAATACCATCTTTATCACTATCAAGTGCTACGCCTTTTACATCAACTGGGCAACCTTTCTTAGTGTTAGGCTCTTTATCCAACTTATTTGGAACACCGTCTTCATCATCATCCTTAAATGCATCTGCAATAATTTTATCGGGATTGGTTTCTGCCAATTTGCGATATACATAATCATTAGGATTTAACCACCAAAGCGGCTCTACTTTATTTCTACCTACATGGAAATTAAATCCTATAGAAGTATAAGAGATATTGTCGTTATCGCGTGTGAAACCAGGATAGTCGTCCTGTGTCCAACGATAGCCATCCAAGACATCCGTTCCTGTGATAATGAATTTTTGCTCAAGTGAAAGTGTAACCCATTTTGAAATATGGAAACCCATTCCAAAACCAAAATTAAAGGTAGGTAATAATTGATAGTTCTTGAATAATCCTGCTTTGTTTACATCTCTGTCTGCATCAGACTCATAAGTTCCATCAAATTTTCCTTTCAAAATTTTCAAAGACTCTTTCTTTTTATCTAAACGTGCATTTACCGGAGGTGTGCCCGGAGAACCTCCAATTTGGTATATTGCCAACACATCGGTAAAATCATACATTCTTCCATTAGCATCTAAAGCATCTACTTGTGTTCTAGTAAGGGTTCCACCCACACCACCAAAGAGGTAAAAGTTTACCATGTTACGCTCTCTGTAAAAACGGATATTGCCTAAGTTTACTACTGCTTGTAATGCTACATCGTGTACAAAAGTTCTGTAATTATAGAAGAAGTATCCTCTATTTCCCTTAGGAATTCTATTGGAGGTATCGGTACCAACCCCTGTGTAATAGTTAACATTTCCGTTGTATCTACCATTTAATGCTTGGTTGAATTTAAGGTTAAAATCCGGTTCCCAATTTAAGCCTGTCATCCAAGCAAACTGGTATTGGAAACGCAAAGAGAATACGTGTCCAATTGATTTTCTTATAGTTAAACCTGCGCCCCAGTTTTGCCATACTTTAGCCCAATTTGGGTTTACATCACCGCTCACAAAAGCATATCCTAAATTAATACCTATTTCCCATTGGTCACTTGGGCGAGCCGGGTAGAGGTATTTCATTTCTTTAAATGCCATTTGCTGCTTCTTTTGCTTTTTCTTGCTTTGGTAAACAGCGCTATCTAAGTCCATACGCGGCATTAACGGCTGGCTTATTGCTTTTCTATCGTTAAAATTAAATTCTTTGGCTTCCATGTCAGGCTTCATAAATTTCACCTGATTTTGGATGTCTTTTTTCTCAGCCTTTTTTGATTGCTGTGTGGTATCAGTAGTAGATTGTGCTACTGTTGCGCTTATAAAACACAACAATAATGCCGTACTGAATAATTTGGAAAGTTTCACCATAAAAATAGTTACAATAGATAATTTAACGTACTTATCAGCCCAAAAATATCAAAATTGTTCAAAGCTGAAAGTTTTGAAAAAAAAGAATTAAAAAAAAATCACACTACCTCCCAAGTTTGGTTGCCGGAGAGTAGTAAATTTAGACTTTCTTCTCCCTTTTGCTGCTTAGCGGCTTCAACTTGTGCTCCAATTGCCTGCTCAAAAGTAGGTTTTTCTTTTGCAAAGATAACTCCAAATGGGCGTGGGAAGTCTTCATTACTAAAAAATCGCGCCATAATTTGGGCTTTTAGAATATCGCGTTCATCGTGTATCCATAAATCGTTGGCGCTGTATCCTTCTTGTAAATTTACGACTTTGGGCTGGTAGCCATCTAAAACAATACCCAGCGATTCGCTTTCTCCAAACAGCAATGGTTTTTCGTGCTCTACAAAAATGGCACTTGCTTTTTGTGATACCTTATTTCCAAAAACCTCAAATGCATTATCATTAAAAATGTTGCAGTTTTGATAAATTTCCAGCAATGATGTGCCTTTATGTGCTGCTCCCCGCTCTAACATTCGTTGCAAATGCCGAGGTTCTTTATCCATACTTCTTGCCACAAAGCTGGCATCGGCTCCCAGTGCCAATGCTAATGGATTAAATGGATTATCTACCGTTCCCGCAGGCGAAGATTTAGTTACTTTATGAAGCTCGGAGGTGGGTGAAAATTGGCCTTTGGTTAAACCATAAATTTGGTTATTGAACAATAAAATATTTACATCTACATTTCTTCTAAGTAAATGAATTAAGTGGTTGCCTCCTATTGAAAGCGAATCGCCATCGCCTGTAATAATCCAAACACTCAAATCCGGGCGGGCTATTTTTAAACCGGTAGCAATGGCGGTAGCTCTGCCATGAATGGAGTGCATGCCGTAAGTATTCATGTAGTAAGGAAACCGAGAAGAGCACCCTATTCCGCTGATAAATACAATTTTCTCGCGTGGAATTTTTAGCTTAGGAATGGTAATTTGTACTTGCTTTAGTATCACAAAATCGCCACAACCCGGGCACCACCTTACTTCTTGGTCGGTTTCTAAATCTTTGGCACTGTATGGTTCAAAATCAACTGCTGCTTCCATTTTACTTTTCTCCTAATAAATCTATTGTTCCTTTTAGTTGATACAATTTTTGTGCAATGATACTTTGCTCGTCTGTCCATTCATCGTATTGCTCTATAGTTTCTGCTATTTCTGCAAGGTAGCGTGTGCGCTGTGCCGGAATAATTGCCTGGGTTAAATCTGTGCCCTTTGCTGCCGGTTGCAATTCTCCCCAATTTGCGTTTGTTTTACGTTGTATGGTGCGTACAATACATTCAAACAAACGGTTTACACCTGCATCGTTGAACTTAGATGCCACCGTACCCACAATAGGCAACTCTTCGTTTTGAGCCTGAAAAAGCATGTGGTTTCGTTTGTATTGCTTGCACACATCGTTCAGTGCATCTAAAGCGCCCGACTTATCGAATTTATTGATGGCTATTACATCGGCATAATCGAGCATGTTTATTTTTTCCAACTGCGAAGCTGCGCCATACTCTGGCGTCATTACATACATAGACACATCGCAGAATTGCAAGATAGAAGCATCGCTTTGCCCTACCCCTGCACTTTCCAAAATAATAAAATCGAACCCGGCTGCCTTGCACACATCTATTGCCTGCATTACATATTCGCTGAGAGCCTTATCGCTTTCGCGCGTGGCCATAGAGCGCATATAAGCTCTCTTATTAAAAATGGCGTTCATTCTAATACGATCGCCCAGCAATGCGCCTCCGGTTTTCTTTTTACTTGGATCTACAGAAATTACAGCAATAGTTTTATTGCGGTAGTTCAATAAGAAACGTCTTACAATTTCATCGGTTACACTCGATTTTCCCGCACCGCCAGTGCCTGTAATACCCAACACAACTGCATTTCCCGAAATATTTCCATTCATTGACTTCTTAACTTGATCAAATGCTCCATTCTCTGCTGCGGTAATGGCTTGTGCAATGGCTTTCCAATTTGCAGTGCTCCAATCGGTCTTTGTAAATGAAGTATCGGTATGAGCGTTGCTGCTTGCTGCGTTTGCAATTACATCTGCAATCATGCCTTCTAAACCCAACTGCCTGCCATCGTCTGGCGAATATATTTTGGCTATGCCGTAAGCGTGTAACTCCTCAATTTCTGAAGGAAGAATGGTTCCTCCGCCTCCTCCAAAAATTTTGATGTGGCTGCATTCGTATTGTTTTAGCAAATCGAACATGTATTTGAAAAACTCTATGTGCCCGCCTTGATAGCTTGTAATGGCAATAGCATCGGCATCTTCTTGTACTGCGGCTTCCACAATTTCTTGTGCACTGCGGTTGTGCCCCAGGTGTATAACTTCTGCGCCTTGTGCCTGCATAATTCTTCGCATAATATTGATGGCGGCATCGTGGCCATCAAAAAGCGAAGCGGCTGTTACTATTCGAATTTTTTTTTGCTTTTCCATCTTACTTTCTTTTCAAAAATTAGCAATGTAATTTTAAATTCAATTCATGGTGAACCCTCTTAGAAACATGGCTATATCCATTTTTTTCTTTCCTTCTAATTGCACTTCCAGCAGGTGTAAAAATCCATTGGCACAAGCTACCTTTAAATACGTTTTTTCATCAGAAAAAATTTCGCCCGGTAAATATTGATGTTCTTGCAGTTCAATTTCCGATAAAAACACCTTCATTATTTTTCCTTTAAAGTGAAAAAAGGCAGCCGGGTAAGGACTCAATCCCCGCACAAAATTGTGCAATTCCTCTGCCGTATAGTTAAAGTTTATTTCGCAATCGGGCTTGAAAATTTTAGGAGCTTTGGGGGCATCTATAATGTGTGCTTGTGCAATAGCCGGATAACTATTAGCAGCCACTGCATCAATAGTTTTTCGCAATACTTGTGCGCCTAAATACATCAATTTTACATAAAGTGTTCCCGCTGTTTCTGATGGAGCAATTGCTATTTCTTCTTGAAAAATGATATGACCGGTGTCTATTTCGTGTTGTAAAAAAAAGGTGGTTACACCAGTTTGGGTTTCGCCATTGATAATTGCCCAATTTATTGGGGCGGCACCTCTGTATTTGGGCAATAGAGAGGCATGTAAATTTATGGAGCCTAAGCGCGGCATATTCCAAACCACTTCGGGCAACATGCGGAATGCCACTATAACAAACAAATCTGCCTGCAAGGTGCGGAGTTGTTCCACAAAGGATTCGCTCTTCAGTTTATCGGGCTGCAGTACTTTTAATCCATGTTTGAGTGCGCACTGTTTTACTTCGCTTTGGTGCAGTTCTAACCCTCTGCCTGCCGGTTTATCGGGCGCGGTAACTACTGCTGCCACTTCGTGCGAAGAAGTAAGTAGCGTTTCTAACATTGGCACTGCAAATTCCGGTGTGCCGAAAAATACCAATCGTAATTTTTGCATAACAGAATGCGATGTTAGGCAAAAAACAAAAACAAAATGGTTTGTTACCATTCTTTTTCAAGTAACAACAGCAGGATGCGGCTCTAATTAGCAGCCGTGCTGCCTACTTTAGCTATTGCTTAAATCTATTTCGGTATTGTCGCCAATATTTAAACTCTGTGAGAATCCCTTGATGCCCGCATCGGAGCCAATGAGTGAATTTACCAAGGTTATATTTTCGAGTTTGGTATAGCTGCCCACAATAGAATCGCGAATAATAGAAAACTGTACTGCGCTGTGATCGCCAATAGTAACATTGGGACCTACAATAGAATTCACAATTTGTGCACCTTCGCCTATACTCACCGGAGGTATAATAATTGAGTTTTGAGTAGCGCCTTTGCGCACTGCCAAATCGCCCAATTTTCGCAATAAGATGGTGTTGGTTTCTAACAGAATTTCTTTTTTACCTAAATCGAACCACTGCTCTACTTTATAGCTATTAAATACTACTCCGTTGGTAATCATGGTACGCAGTGCATCTGTGAGATGAAACTCGTTGTTGGTACGAATATTATGTTCAACATTATATGCCAATGCTTCAAACAACTGCTTGGTTTCGTATATAAAATACAAACCAACCAATGCCATATTAGATTTGGGAATAGATGGCTTTTCTACCACATTCTTTATGGTACCATCGGTTCCTAACTCTGCTACGCCAAAAGAACGCGGATCTTCTACTTTTTTTATACAAAGGGTTGAAGTTTCGCCATGTACCAACTCGCTCACATCGGCATCAGTAATGGTATCGCCTAATTGAATAATAAGCGGTTCATTGATGTTTACTATTTCTCTTGCGCAAAAGAGTGCGTGCCCCATTCCTTCGGGCGTTTCTTGCGTTACAAAATGAGCATCGATTTCAGGATAGTTTTCTACTACAAAGTCTTTTATTTTTTCGCCCAAATAGCCAATTACAAATATAAAACGCGTAACACCGTTTTCTTTTAGGCTTTCTATTATGAAAGAAAGAATTGGTTTTCCGGCAACAGAAATAAGCACCTTGGGCTGGGTATAAGTGAGCGGACGAAGGCGTGTGCCTGCTCCGGCTACCGGAATAATTGCTTGCATAGATTACAAACGTACATAAATTTTTATCACGTTATTTAATTCAGATTTCAAAACAATTTATTCAGTATTAAATCAATTAGAATATTGATTGAATTGGCACTGCTTTGCCCTTTCAGTTTGCTATAATCGGTATATTCTATATGCACCGGAACTTCTACTACACGTAGCTTTTGAGCTTTTATCAATGAAAGAATTTCGGTAGCATGTGCCATTCTGTTTTCGGTGATTTTAATTTTGGCAGCTGCTGCTCTTGTAAATGCACGAAATCCATTATGTGCATCGCTTAACCATAATCCTGTAATAACACCATTTACCATAATTGCAACACGCAAAACGACTCTGCGCATGGTTGGTATTGCGGCAATATCTTCTTTACGCTTAAAACGCGAACCCAGCGCCACATCGGCCTCATTTGCCTGCAGTTTGCTTAGCAATAGCGGAATTTCTTTGTAATTGTGTTGCCCATCGGCATCGAAATGCACAATAAAAGATGCGCCTTTCTGTATGCTGAAACTGGTGCCTGTTTGTATGGCAGCGCCTTGCCCCAAATTAACAGGATGGCGCAAATAATATATAGGAAGATCTTGAATGGTTGCTACCGTATTATCGGTAGAAAAATCATCTACAACTACAATAGAATAACCTTGCTCTACCAATGGTAGCAAGGTGTTGCGCAACTGTGCGGCTTCGTTAAACGAAGGAACTACAATAAATATTTCTGCGTTTGCAGTTTTAACCATGTATTACTTTTTGTAGAAAGGAAATTCGTTCATCTCTTCAAGTGTTGCCTGCGGTGGAGTTGCCTGCGCCAACTGGCGTTCTTGTTTAGGTTTCAGCATTTCGGTTGCCAACTCATTAAATTTAGTTTGCAATGCAGCCAAACTCCACTGCCCAAAAACAGTATGCCCGGCTTCATACATTTGCACTTGGTACTCTTCGTTGGTAGTAATGTAACCGGAATAGCCATTGGCATAAGGTGCCAAAATTACTTCTGTAATACCTGCCGCTGCCAACTTTTCTTTAAGTGAAGCTACCAGCCTTTTTCCTGCTATTACTGTAATTTCAAACGGGAAAGCGGCTACTGCCACATTACCGATAAATGTAAGTTGTATAGGTAATACTTTAGGAGTGTACAGCACTTTTCTTTTGCTGCCTATTTGCGCATAATACTTTTTGAATGCGGCTATGCTGCCATCAAAAATACCGGGTATGGGTAACTTGCTAAAGTTAGCATATCCCAAAATTCGTGGTGCGTGGGTTTCGAGCAAAATAGCTTTATTGCCTTGCACGCGATATTTCAACTGTACCTTTTCATCGTTTCCTTGAGTTTCTAAATCGCGCTGTTTTACTCGTTCAATCATTTTTTTTGCAATCGGTAGCAATACAGCCGGCATGCCGGGGCCATCGAATAAAGCACCTCTAAAAAATGGAAGCCCCATACATGCTTCGCAAGTGCGAGCATCTGTATTTCCTTTTGCAAATTGTGGGTCGCACTTAATCTCGGTAAAATCTATCCACCAAATTTCGCTATCGAAATTAGAGCCTACCGTTGCGCCTTTTTGTTCTATAAGCTCTATTGCTTTTTCAAACTGAAGTTTACCATTGTAAGCAGCACTTTTGTAATCGTTATCGAACTTGCCATACCAATAGCCTCGTTGCCATTTAAAGATATTCTTCTTGTAGCGAAAGCGAGGCGAAACATCGCCACAAATACCTTGCGCAAATGCACCAACATATTGCGTTCCCTTAGCTGCAAAATACTCCTCTAAGAATTTAGCAGCATAGCCTTTATTGTCGGCATTTACTTGATGCAAATTATTGGAAAGGCTCGTAGTATGCACACCAAACCAATTGATGCTGCCCAGCGGCTCTCCACTTTCACTTTCAAAACTAAGCAATTGCATTTCGCGGTTCACACCTTTGTGTAAAGTTTGCATGGTGAGTTTCTCGGGAATATCGGGATTAGCATTATACGCATTCATAGAGCGTTGAAATGCCACTTCTTTATCTAACTCAAAACTCCCCTTATGCAGCGATATTTTTCCTTGCTTTTTATTGCCCTCTGCCTGCACAATTGCCTGCACAATTGCACCATACACTTCCTTATATATTTTTTCTGAAAAGCCCGGAGTAGGCATATTATACAATGGATAATACGAAAAACCACCCGGAGCACTGTGTGTATGTTGCGCTGTAATAACAAGGTTCTTTTCACTTAATCCAAACTGCGGATACTTAGCTTTTAATTCGTTTAAAACAGCCTGGTGCAACGCCAATGTTATGAACCCTAATTCTGCATTTACTATACAAATTTTTTGAGTTTCGTTTTCGAGTACAAAAGCTCTTACGTGTAAAGTTCCGGGCTCTTGCATGGTATGCTGATACATACCAAAACCAAGCATGGCAGCATTCTTTAAAAAAGGAGAGTATGCCACCGAAGATGTACCAATTTGAATCATAGTGTAATAATAGATTTTAGAATTCAAATATTAACTATGAGTTTTGGCTGTTGTGAACTAATTTTTTTGCATGACCCAAGTTGTATTTAATTCTTACAATTTTCAAATTGAAGATACGCTGCAAGGGCGCTTTATTTTCGATATTGTTAGAAAGAAAAAAGTTTTGCTCACGCCCGAAGAATGGGTGCGCCAGCATATTTTACACTATTTGGTTTTTGAAAAAAATTATTCTAAAAATCTAATTGCCATAGAGCGTGCCATAGAAGTAAACGGCCTTACCAAACGCTTCGATATTCTAGTTTTTGACCGTGTAGGAAAACCTTACTTAATGGTAGAATGCAAAGCGCAGCATATTGAATTGAATGAACAAACACTCAACCAAATTTTAGTTTACAACCAAGCGCTTTCTGTTCCTTACTTATGGATAAGTAATGGAAAACAGAACTTCTGCTACCAAGCAACCGGAAACCTAAAACTACTAAACGAAATTCCTGAAAAACCACCTGCCTAAAACAAATTCAACGCCAATTTTCTATAACTCAGAAACTTTACGCACCTTAGCTTTATATGATTGCTATTTACGGCAAAAACTTTAAGGCAGCCAATGCTCCTTATGCCCAAAAACTTTTTGATTGCCTAAAAAAACATGGTAGAAAAGTGGCTATGCAAAGAGATTTTGCTGCATTGCTTAAAGACCAACTCAACCTTTCGTTTGAGGCAGAACTCTATCAAAATTTCGAAGAGGTAAAAAACGATGTAGAATATGTGTTTAGCATGGGTGGCGATGGCACTATACTAGAGTGTGTAACTTTTATTCAAGATAAAGAAACGCCTTTAGTTGGCATTA
The DNA here is from genome assembly GCA_019638515.1 of Chitinophagales bacterium. Taxonomy (NCBI): domain Bacteria; kingdom Pseudomonadati; phylum Bacteroidota; class Chitinophagia; order Chitinophagales; species Chitinophagales bacterium. The sequence goes on from JAHBTS010000002.1 coordinate 736,760, forward strand.
ACTTTGGTCGTTTGGGCTTTTTAGCCAATATAGGCAAAGATCATATTGAACAAATTGTAGAAGCCGTAGAAAGAGGCAACTATATTATAGACAAACGTACCCTGCTTGCTTTAGAATGCAACAAACCAATTTTTGGCAATCAGAATTTTGCATTGAATGAAATGACGATTCAACGCAAAGACAATTCATCTATGATTACCGTTCATACATACTTGAACGGAGAGCTATTGAACTCCTATTGGGCAGATGGCTTAATAGTAAGCACCCCTACAGGCTCTACCGGCTACTCACTTAGTTGCGGAGGTCCCATACTATATCCCACGGCAGATAACTTTGTAATTACACCGGTTGCTCCGCACAACCTTAATGTGCGCCCAATGGTGGTAAGCGATAAAGTGGTACTCTCCTTTGAGGTTACCGGACGCAGTAAAAGTTTTTTGTGCACGCTCGATTCGCGCTTTGAAAGTATAGACAGCAGTTTCCAAATTGCCATTCGCAAAGCAGATTTTTGCGTAAATTTGGTGCGCTTAACCGATATGAATTTCCTTACGGCTCTTAAAAATAAACTAAACTGGGGTGCAGATCAGAGGAATTGATTTTATTGCCTTGCAATCTCATTTTTTGCGCTTAGGCAACTTGGCAATGTTGAGTGCAAAAGTGAGGTGGTTAGTAGTTTTACCCAGTGCAGCAGGATTCAAACCATACTGAATATCCAAAAACTTAACATGAATTCCCAAGCCAAAAGAAATACCTGCAATACCACGCACATTTTCCTGTTTTAGCTCCTGCCTGCGTTGGTGATTGTATGCAAACTGCAAGCGTACAACTTTCTTAATATTGGCTTCGGCACCAATAATAAAGTGCCTGAAAATTTCATCGCCAATATCTTTCTTTGGAGTGGTATTCGCTTGGTCGAATAAATTGGAATTAGTGCTTTCGTTTGGATTGCTGTAGCGGATATTCCAACGGTGCAAATCGTGAATAGTCATGTGAAATTTAATTGGGAAACCTTTGAAACCAAACGCAAATCCCAAACGCAAATCAAAGGGCAACATTTCATGATTGCCTTTGCGATACGGCTTAAACTGCCCGCCAATATTGGTTGCCGAAAGTGTAGCACTTAAATGCCGTACCGTATCGTTTACGCTAAATGCTATATCTGCCGCCATACCTACGCTACTAAACTCTGCCAACTGCGAATAAAAGAACTTGGCATTGGCTCCTACCGAAAGAATTTTTGCAAAATGATATGCACTCCCGCCATACCATACAAACTCAGCGGCATTCATTTTTCCTATTTCATTGGCACTTTCATCGGTACGTGTAATGCTACCATAGGCAATGTAGTTCATACCAAAACCAAAAGTTGCTTTTTTATCGAAGTGATGTGCGTAAGTTATGTTTCCAGAGTTTACGGCACCAGGCAAAAAAGAGGTACCAAACGCTACGGTTTTATGCATCTTTTTATTCCATGTTGCAGGATTTGAATATCCTAAAGAAACATCATCGCCAAACAATGTTTGGTTAATACCGCCCATTGCCTGCACACGTGCACTAAACGGAGTACTTAAAAACGAAATTGCAGCACTTCCTCCTACCGGATTCTGGGCAGCAACATCATAAACAAGCAGTAATAAAAAGAAATGTAAATAGTTCTTCACCAGCAAAAAATGCAGCGCAAGTATATCGTAAAATTGAAACTATTATTGTGTGCAGCAAAACATTTGTTTACTTTAAGCCCTGCTCTAAATCATTTAAAATATCGTTTATATTCTCTAACCCAACACTTAAACGCACCAAACCATTGGTAATACCAAATTTTTCGCGCTGGCTTTGCGGCACAAAAGAATGGCTCATACTGGCCGGATGCTGAATTAAAGTATCGCAAGTTCCCAGCGATGCGGTTAGTCTACAAACTTTTAAACGCTCCATCAATTTCTTTCCTGCCTTTAAGCCTTGCTTTAACTCAAAACTTAATACGCCTCCAAAATCTTTCATTTGCTTTTTTGCAAGTTTGTAATCTTCATGGTGCTGCAAACCAAGATAGTTTACAGTGGCAACCGCCTTATGTTTGCTCAAAAAGGTGGCTACTTCCATCGTATTCTTACAATGCTTATCCATCCGCAACGGCAATGTTTTTATACCGTTATTCAACAGCCAAGCATCAAATGGAGGCGCAATGCTTCCGTGCAGTTTGCGTACTTTCCACAATTGATTTTGCATAAATTCTATATCGCACGAAACAATAATTCCACTAAGCGCATTGCCATGCCCGTTTAAAAATTTAGTAGCAGAATGCAGCACAAAATCGGCACCATACTGCAATGGCTGCTGTAATAAAGGAGTGGCAAAAGTATTATCTACACAAAGCTTACAGCCGTATTGATGAGCAATGGCGCTGAGCTTTTTTATATCGTAGCAATTTACGGTTGGGTTAGATGGCGTTTCGGCATACAACACACCAATGCGATGCTGCTTGCAGTGTTGGTGCAGTGCTTCAAAATCTTTAAAGTCTTCATAAATTACTTTTATTCCAAACTGCTTTCCAAAATGGTTGAAATAATCTACCGAAGTGCCATAAATATTTCCTTGAACCAACACTGTATCGCCTGTTTGCAGCAGCGATTGAAACAATGCATTGAATGCTGCCATGCCCGATGAAAAAGCTAGTGCCCTTGCGGTATTGGGCAAGCCATACGATTCTAACTTAGCAATCTTATTTTCTATAAGTTCTGCATTGGGGTGGCTCCATCGGCTGTAAATAAAACCTTCGCTTTGGCTTGCAAAAATTTTTGCTGCTTCGGTAGGCGACTCATAAATAAATGTGGAAGAAGCAAATACCGGAACAGCGTGTGCATTCAACACATTTAAGCCTGCATCACTCGCGCAAATAGTTTCTATTGATAGGCTTTCCTTTTTCTTCATTATTATGAACTTTTTAGACGAAAGTAGCTTTTAAGCATATACATTCGCAGTCGCTAAAATTAAAATTAGATGTACAATATTCAACGCCACTTGGCATACAGCCATTGGGCAAACAACAAAATTGCAGGTTTGCTCAAAACAGTTTCTCCCGATTTAATTGAAAAAGAAACACCCAGCAGTTTCAACACACTCAAAAAAACCATCTACCATATTTGGGATGCCGAAGTGGTTTGGTTTACGCGCCTTCAAGGCGGGCAAATTAGCACTTGGCCCAGCGAAAGTTTCACCGGAAATTTTAATGAAGCATTAGATGCCTTTGCTGCCAATTCAAAAGCATTGCATGACTTTATTGCTACCAAAGACAGGGCATTTTTAGACTCCCTTATTCACTATAAAAATTTAAAAGGCTTAGAATTTTCGCAACCTGTAGAAGATATTCTTTTCCACGTTGTGAACCACGGCAGTTTCCACCGCGGGCAAGTAATTACCATGCTGCGCGCTTTAGGACATACTCAGTTAGAAAACACCGATTTAATTGCATACATGCGCTTGCAATAAAAAGATATTAATAAACAACATTTTAAAACAACACATCAATACAATATGAAATCAACTATCAATCATTTTATTGCCAAATCATTTTTGGCAACTGCACTATTAGCAAGTGTACACACCGGATTTGCACAATCTTTGCCAACGCCACCACCAAGTCCATCGCAAACATTAAAGCAACAATTTGCTACTTCGTTTGTAGAACTAGAATACTCTCGCCCCGGTAAAAAAGGCAGAAAAATTTTTGGCGATGTAGTTCCTTTCGGTAAAGTTTGGCGTACCGGAGCCAATGCCGCTACCACCATCGAATTTGGCGAAAACGTAACCATAGACCATACCAAAATAGAAAAAGGAAAATACGGCTTACTAACCATTCCGGGCGAAAACGAATGGCAAGTTATTCTTACAAAAGATTTGAATGTAACCTCAGCCACTGCTTACAAAATAGAAAACGACATAGTGCGTATTCCTGTAAAACCGGTATTGCTAAACGATGCAGTTGAAACATTTACCATAGATGTTCAAAACATAAAACCAACACAAGCAGATATTCAATTGAAATGGGACAAAACCTTAGTATCGTTTACCATTACTGCCGATATTGATGCTACTATTATGAAAGCTATTGATAAAGAAATGGCTGCCGACAAACGCCCATATCACCAAGCGGCTACTTACTATTACGAAAACAATAAAGACTTAAACAAAGCATTGGAGTGGAGCACAAAAGCAGTAGAAATTAGCCCTTATGCTTTTTGGATGAGCCATCTTAAAGCAAAAATTCAATACAAATTGAAAGACTATAACAATGCTATTGCCAGTGCCGAATTATCTTTAACCAAAGCTAAAGAAGCTAGCAATGACGATTATGTAAAAATGAACGAAAAACTAATTGCCGAAATAAAAGCACAACCCGATTACAAAGCTCCAGCCCCTGCAAAAGGAAAGAAAAAATAAACAGTGTATCCTAAATAAAAAGCGGCTCTCCAAAAATTTGAAGAGCCGCTTTTTTTATTGCGTAATCGTAAAACTACCAATACTAAAAGTGCTTGATAATTTCATCGCCAAATTCGCTGCATTTTACTTCGGTGGCACCATCCATTAGGCGCGCAAAATCGTAAGTAACTCTTTTTCCGGCAATAGCACCGCTTAAACCTTTGTGAATGAGTTTTGCAGCTTCATCCCAACCAAAGTATTCAAACATCATGGCTCCCGATAAAATTACAGAACCCGGATTTACCTTATCTAAATTGGCATATTTGGGAGCAGTGCCGTGTGTTGCTTCAAAAATAGCGTGTCCGGTTACATAATTGATATTGGCTCCCGGAGCAATACCTATACCGCCAACTTGTGCAGCCAATGCATCGCTTAGGTAATCGCCATTTAAGTTTAAAGTTGCAATTACATCAAAATCTTCTGGACGGGTTAAAACCTGCTGCAAGGTAATATCGGCAATTGCATCTTTTACCAACAATTTACCACTTGCCAAAGCCTGCTTTTGCTCCTCGTTGGCAGCAGCTTCACCTTTTTCTTTTTTAGTTTTTTCCCATTGGCTCCATGTATATGTTTTATCGCCAAATTCGGTTTCTGCCACTTGGTAACCCCAATCGCGGAAAGCACCTTCAGTAAACTTCATAATGTTTCCCTTATGAACCAGCGTAAGGCTTTTGCGCTTTTGAGAAAGTGCATATTCAATTGCCGAGCGAATTAAACGCTGTGAACCAATTTTTGAAACAGGTTTAATACCTATTCCCACACAAGTTTCAAAGTCGGCATCCTTTAAACGAGCCAACTTCAGATAATCTTTACCACGCTTTTTATCGTTGAAACGAATTTTACCAAATTCCTTTTCAAACTTTTTCTTCAAGAATTTTAATATTTCGTTGGCTTGTTCGCTCCCGCCTGCATATTCAATTCCGGCATAGATATCTTCTGTGTTTTCACGGAAAATTACCATATCCACAGCTTCCGGTTTTTTAACGGGCGATGGAGTTCCGGCATAGTATTTTACCGGACGAAGACACACATACAAATCTAAAATTTGACGCAAAGCAACATTCAGTGAGCGAATACCGCCACCTACCGGAGTAGTAAGCGGGCCTTTAATTCCCACCAAATATTCATTAAATGCTGCCAGCGTTTCATCAGGCAACCAATTGCCTGTTTTATTAAACGCCTTTTCGCCTGCCAATACTTCTTTCCACTCTATTTTTCTTTTGCCTTTATAGGCTTTTTCTACTGCGGCATCCAATACTTTTACCGATGCTTTCCAAATATCCGGCCCGGTGCCATCGCCTTCAATAAACGGAACAATTGGGTTGTTGGGTACTTTCAATTTCCCACGGCTGATACTTATTTTCTCTCCCATTTCGTATTTAATTTAATTGTTGAATAATAAACTCGTTTTTCGTTTTGTGTAAAATGCGAACCTAAAATGATTTTTGAAAAAGTGAAATCGAACTTCACGATATATTTAATAATAATTTAAACCATGCCAATATCCAGCATATCTGTTAAATCTTCTCCGGTGGCATCGTTGTAATCTTCTTCGGTTTGCTCCAACTGCTCAGGATCAAAACCCTCTTCTATGGAAATTGAGTTAAGAATTACTCTATAACTATACACTACAGCCCACGGCAACGCCAAACCCAACGTAAAAAGTGCAGCATAAGTTGCAATGGTAATGGCAAAAACATCTCCTGCAGTAACACTGGTATTTAGCCGAAAAGACGTGTTGCCCTGCCGGATTTTTACATGGTTAATTTGAAAATGATAAAGATTCTTAATATACCAAAATACATATACGCCCAAGGTAAGTATGCTAAAAACAATTCCTTTGAAATGAATTAGAAACAAAGTATTGCCCCCGCCATCGTACTCCAAAGAGGCATTGCCAACCCTAATTTTTCCAATCGTATATTGCCGATATGCCGCCTCAAACCAAGGGCCATAAATTCCCAGTGTAACTATTGAAAGCAATGTTCCCTTCACAAAAAGTACTACCAATTCTTTTAAGTTGCCCCTATAGCCAAAATGAATACCCTTGTATGAAGTTCTACTCAGCCGATAGCGCAATGCACCATGTATGGCAAATGGCACAATGGCTATAAACACCAAAAAATAAAGTGCAAAAGCGCCAATGCGCACAGCTGCAATTCCAGATAACTGTGCAGCAAACAATGCCGCATACAAAAATGCCACCACCGCCACTGCCTTAATAAAACCCAAAAACATTTCTTTTCCCGTGCCATGAAATTGGAAACGGCTACCCTCTAATTCCGTTTCGCCATAAAAATACTGTATAAGCTTTGCCCTTGCCCACGGATAATACAAGCCAAGCGTAAGTATTACAAATATTAAATTCAAAAAATAAATACCCAAAAGCGCACTGCCGGAGCCATGAAACTTAAAACGGGTTCTCTTAATACCATCCATATTGAATCAAAGCTAATGCTTTGCCTTCCTCTAACAAAAAAAGTCCATTTTAGTTAAAAAATTAACATTTTACAAAAAACATGCATTCATATTTTGCATTGATAACTCTTTAATTATCAATAAATTAAAAGATACTAAAAAGATTATGTGTTAAATGTAAAGAGCAGTTCTGCTAAGTTGCTACATTTGCAACGCTGTTGATTTTGTTGCCATATTCAAAATATGGTAACAGCCCCGATGCGGTGAACATCGGGGCTTTTTTATTTTAATTCGGTAAATGTAGCCCACAATATCCATATCGGCAAGTCCATTTAGTAGCTACAAAAATACTGCTTGCTTCCGCTTCACTTCTTCAAACTAAAATTGTTCTTTCGCAGCCGTAATTTCAAAAAATATAAAAACACTTCCGCAGCATTGAAACTTCCAAACTTTACTAAAACACAGGTTTTAATAGTAGGCGATGTAATGGTAGATAGCTACTTGTTTGGCGAAATAAATAGAATTTCGCCCGAAGCTCCGGTTCCGGTAGTAGAAATTGATACTAAAGAAATTAGAGCAGGCGGAGCCGCCAATGTGGCACTAAATATAAAAGGTTTAGGCGCCAAACCACATATTCTTACAGTTACTGGCGATGACCATTACGCAAAAGAATTACTCAAAATTTTACGCGAAAAGGGTTTAAAAAATAACCATTTTATTGTAAGCGAAGAAAGAGTTACTACCGTAAAAACACGCATTTTTGATGAAGACAAACAAGTAATGCGCTACGATGAAGAAATAACCGATGATATTTCTAAACCGGAAGAAGAGCAGCTACTCCTTAAGCTAAACGAAATACTACGCAAAGAAAAAATAGACATTATTATTCTTCAAGACTACAACAAAGGCGTGCTTACCAAAAAAGTAATAAAACAAACCTTGCTTTTAGCCACCAAATTAGGTATTCCCGTGTGCGTAGATCCCAAAGAAAAAAACTTCTTTGAATACCAAAATGTAGCCCTCTTTAAACCCAACTTGAAAGAATTATCTGCCGCCTTGCAAATGAAAATTCACCCAAAAAACCTTACCTCCCTCAACGAAGCAGCCGAAGAATTAAAACGCAAAAACCGCTTTAGAAACCTGCTGCTTACCTTATCGCAATATGGAGCTTTTTATAGCAACGAAGCCGGAGAAAGCGATACCATATCCGTAAAACCAATCAACGCTGCCGATGTAAGCGGAGCCGGAGATACCGTAATTGCCGCTGCCGCACTGGCAATGGTGCATAAAATGGAATTAAAAGATATTTGCAGATTTACCAACCACGTAGCATCTAAAGTATGCAAACGCGTAGGAGTAAGTGCTGCCACCAAAGAAGACCTTAAAGGCTTCAAATAATATGAGTACAACCGAAGATTTTGAACTTGACGACAACAGCACCTCCGGAGACGAACTGCTACAAGAAGTAACCCTAAAAATTGATGCTGGCCAGCAAACCGAACGCATAGATAAGTTTTTAGCCAATCGCCTCACCAGTAATATCAGCCGCACCAAAATACAATACGCTGCAGAAGCAGGCAACATTATTGTAAACGGAAAACCGGTTAAAAGCAATTACAAGATTAGGCCAAACGATAGCGTACTGCTCATTTTCCCTAAACACAGCGAAAACTACGACCTCACTCCCGAAAATATTCCCCTCGAAATTTTATATGAAGACGAAAGCCTGATGGTAATAAATAAACAGGCAAATTTGGTAGTGCATCCGGGTTTAGGCAATCCACGCGGTACACTTATCAATGCCGCCATGTATCATTTCGAGCAATTGCCGCCATCCAAAGAGCCTTTCCGCCCGGGATTGGTACACCGCTTAGACAAAGACACCACAGGCGTAATGGTAATTGCCAAAACGGAACAAGCATTAGCTCATTTGGCAAAACAATTTTTCGATCGCACCATCCAAAGAAAATATATAGCACTAGCATGGGGCGATATTGCCGAAAACCAAGGAACCGTAGATGCACATATTGGCAGGCATTCTCGCCAACGTATGCAAATGGAAGTATTTCCCGATGGCTCCTTTGGTAAGCCAGCTATAACCCACTATAAAGTTTTAGAGCGGCTAAATTATGTTACACTCGTAGAGTGCCAACTCGAAACAGGGAGAACCCACCAAATCCGCGTACACATGAAACACATCGGGCACACACTCTTTGGCGATGTACGCTACGAAGGCAATAAAATACTAAAAGGAACTATCCATACCAAATACAAACAGTTTATAGAAAACTGCTTTGAAATACTTCCGCGACAAGCACTCCACGCTGCCATACTTGGGTTTAAGCACCCTGTAACCGGAAAAGAAATGTTTTTTGAAAAAGAACTGCCGCCCGATTTCCAAACCATTCTCGAAAAATGGCGCAGGTACTGGCTCGACCTCAGCAAAAAACTAGAAGAGTAAGTATTTCTATCTCAAACTCCACACCTTTCTAAAAAAAACAAAGCGCAGATAGGAAGCCCCCATCTGCGCTTAAACAGTTACTAATGCCTAAACGGTATTAATATCTGTAGTGGTCTGATTTAAACGGTCCTGAGACACTTACGCCAATGTAATCGGCTTGCTCTTGCTGTAGCGTTTCCAATTTGGCACCAATATGTTCTAAGTGCAACATCGCAACCTTTTCATCTAAATGCTTAGGCAGCACATACACTTTATTCTCGTACTTATTGCTGTAATTCCACAATTCAATTTGTGCTAAAGTTTGGTTACAGAACGAATTGCTCATTACAAAAGAAGGATGCCCCATTGCGCAACCTAAATTTACCAAGCGCCCTTCTGCCAATACAATTACTTCTTTGCCATCTACATTAAATACATCTACCTGCGGTTTAATAGAGTATTTCGTAGCCCCATAATTAGTATTCAACCATGCCATATCAATTTCGTTATCAAAATGCCCGATATTGCACACAATTGCTTTATCGCGCATGGCTTTAAAGTGGCGGTCGCAAATAATTTTTACGTTTCCTGTGGCAGTAACAAAAATATTGGCACGTGTTGCAGCTTCATCCATTGTAACCACTTCGTATCCATCCATGGCAGCTTGTAAAGCACAAATAGGGTCAATTTCTGTAACCAACACTCGGCAACCTGCACCGCGCAACGATTCTGCCGAGCCTTTACCCACATCGCCATAACCGGCAACTACGGCCACTTTTCCTGCCAACATTAAATCGGTAGCTCTGCGAATTGCATCTACCAACGATTCCCTACATCCATATTTATTATCGAACTTAGATTTAGTTACAGAATCGTTTACATTTATTGCAGGCATAGGTAAAGCTCCCTTTTTCACACGCTCATACAAGCGGTGTACTCCGGTAGTAGTTTCTTCACTCAAACCTTTTATTCCTGCTACTAATTCCGGATAGCGGTCTAAAACCATATTGGTTAAATCGCCACCATCGTCTAAAATCATATTTAATGGTTGCCCATCTTTAAATGCAAATAGAGTTTGCTCAATACACCAGTCAAACTCCTGCTCATTCATTCCCTTCCAAGCATATACCGGTATACCGGCAGCCGCAATAGCAGCCGCAGCATGGTCTTGTGTAGAGAAAATATTGCAAGAACTCCAGGTTACATCTGCACCCAACTCCACCAATGTTTCAATTAACACAGCGGTTTGTATTGTCATGTGCAAGCAACCGGCAATACGTGCGCCCGCCAAAGGCTTGGTAGTACCAAATTCCTTTCTAAGCGACATTAAGCCCGGCATTTCGGCTTCAGCTAATTTAATTTCCTTCCGCCCCCATTCGGCAAGCGCAATATCCTTCACTTTATATTGAAGGCGAGATTCTGTTGTTACTGACATATTAAAATTTTCGGTGGCGAATATAATGAATATAGCTCTAACTAAAAGCCTTACACAGCACAAGCATTTATTTAACACCTTAAAATTTCTTCCATACCTCACTCCTACTATCTATTACCCAAAAATAAAACCGTGTTCTTTTCAATTATTTAGATACCACTTTTGGAAAACGAAAAAAGGTTTGTATATTCGCGCCTCATTTGACGAATTTTATGCAAGTAACGAAAGAAGTAAAGAAGAATCTCTTCAAAGAATTTGGCGGAAACGAAAACAATACCGGTTCTACCGAAGGCCAAATTGCGTTGTTCACTAACCGTATCAACCACATCAGCGAGCACCTGAAAACAAATAAAAACGACCATGCTAACACACGTTCGCTTTTAAAAATGGTTGGTAAACGCAGAAGATTACTTAACTACCTTATGCGCGAAAATTTGAACGGATACCGTTCACTTATAGAAAAATTAAACATTCGTAAGTAATATAAACTTAAAAATGGTTGGTAAGTCGCCAACCATTTTTATTTTAAATAATAGATGAACAGCGGTAGCACAAGAGGAAACTACCCTGCAAACACAACACCACAAATCCACTCAAAAAACTTTAACGGCACTCACCTCTTGCTGCCGCCACATAAAGTTAGGTTGCAAATTCCATAGCAACCATTATTTTCAAGAAAAATTAAGGAAAAGATAAAAACAATAATAGGATGAACATTATCAAAAAAACAGTTGATTTAGGCGATGGTCGCTTAGTAGAAATTGAAACCGGAAAATTAGCCAAACAAGCCGATGGAAGTGCCGTAGTAAAATATGGTAACACTATGCTACTCGCCACCGTTTGTGCAGATAAAACTGCCAAAGAAGGAGTAGATTTTATGCCCCTCACCGTTGAATACCGCGAAAGCTTTGCCGCCCTTGGAAAATTTCCGGGAGGATTCTTTAAACGCGAAGGCAGACCTTACGAACACGAAATTTTAGTAAGCCGCTTGGTAGATAGAGCACTTCGTCCATTATTTCCAGACGATTTCCATGCCAATGTAGTAGTAATGATTCAACTCATCTCTGCCGATGCCAACGAACTACCCGATGCCCTAGCATGTTTAGCCGCTTCTGCCGCCCTAGCAGTTTCTACCGTTCCATTCTCTGAACCGGTTAGCGAAGTGCGCGTGGCCAGAATAAACGGACAATTAGTGATTAATCCTAAGAAAAGTGAAGTAGAATCCGAAGTTGCAGATATTGATATGATTGTAGCCGCCACTGCCGAAAATATTCTAATGGTAGAAGGTGAAATGAAAGAAATAAGCGAAACCGACATGGTTGAAGCCATCTCTTTTGCCCACAATGTTATTAAAAGCCACATCCAAGTAATTCGCCAATTAGAAGCCGAAAAAGGAACCCAAACAAAACGCGAATACTGCCACGAAAAACACGATGAAGATTTAAAGAAAAAAGTATGGGATGCTACTTTTGAAAAGTGTGCAGCCATTGCTAGAGAAGGACTTGCCGATAAACATCTTAGAAGTGAAAAATTTGAAGCCGTAGAGAATGAGTTTATTGCACAATACACCACCGAAGCAGGCGAAGAAAAAGCCAAAGAAAACGCATGGCTTATCGGGCAATACTTCCACAAAGTACATAAAGAAGCCGTACGCAAAGTAATGCTTACCGAAAAGAAACGCTTAGATGGTCGTAAAATGGACGAAGTTCGCCCAATATGGACAGAAGTAGATTACTTACCGGGCGCCCACGGCTCTGCCATTTTTACCCGTGGCGAAACCCAATCGCTCACCACCGTAACACTCGGCACCAAACTCGACCAACAAACAGTAGATGGCGTAGTTATCAACGAAGAAAAAAAGTTCATGCTCAACTATAACTTCCCTGGTTTTAGCACCGGAGAAGCTAGAGTACCACGCGGCACAGGACGCAGAGAAATTGGACACGGAAACTTGGCATTAAGAGCTTTACAAATTGTAGTTCCTAAAGATTCGCCTTACACCATCCGCGTAGTAAGCGATATTTTAGAATCAAACGGCTCTTCCAGCATGGCAACCGTTTGTGCAGGCACATTAGCACTTATGGATGCAGGTGTAAAAATCGCAAAACCCGTAAGCGGTATTGCCATGGGATTGGTTACAGATAAAGACGGCAACTATGCCATTCTTTCTGATATTCTTGGCGATGAAGACCATTTAGGCGATATGGACTTTAAAGTTTGCGGAACCGAAAACGGCATTACCGCTTGCCAAATGGATATAAAAATTGACGGACTAAGCCGCGAGCGCCTAATGGAAGCACTCAACCAAGCAAAGCAAGGTAGATTGCACATTCTAAGCAAAATGACAGAATCGCTGCAAGCCCCTCGCGAAGATTACAAACCAAACGCTCCAAGAGTTGTAGTGATAGAAATTGAAAAAGAATTTATTGGCGCAGTAATTGGAACCGGAGGAAAAGTAATTCAAGAAATACAAGCTGTAACAGGCACAACCATTACCATCGAAGAAGTAGGAAACAAAGGAATTGTAGAAATTTTCTCTCCAAACAAAGATGGGTTAGATGCAGCAGCAAAATGGATTGAAGGAATTGTAGCAGTTCCCGAAGTAGGAGAAGTGTACGAAGCCACCGTAAAAAGCATTATGCCTTACGGAGCATTTGTAGAATTTTTACCCGGTAAACAAGGATTGCTTCACATCTCCGAAATAAGCCACAAACGCTTAGAATCTATGGATGGAGTACTAAAAGAAAACGAAGTTATTAAAGTAAAACTACTTGGAATTGAACCTAAAACAGGCAAGTTTAAACTAAGCCGAAAAGTTTTGTTAGACAAGCCAAGTGCCAACTAAAATATAATAATCAAAGCGGGCTGTAGCAATAAGTTACAGCCCGTTTTTTTTTTCAAAACAAACCATCCTGCAACCAAACATTTCTACCCCAAAAGCCACAACCCAATATTTCCCCCATACCCGCCTCCTAACTTCGCACTATTTTACTATTCTTGCAACGCAAAAACAAAAAGATAACAGCATGGCAACAACCGCAGACATCCGCAACGGATTGTGTATAGAATGGAATCACGACATTTTTCAGTTCATTGAGTTTCAACACGTTAAACCAGGCAAAGGCAACGCATTTGTTCGTTGCAGAATGAAAAGTTTTAGAACCGGCAGAGTATTAGAGCATACCTTCCCTTCCGGTCACGAAATTGTTACCGCCCGTGTAATTCGCAAGCCACACCAATTTTTATATACAGACGATAATGGCTATAACTTTATGGACCAAGAAACTTTCGATCAAATTTCTATTGATGGAAACATGATTGAAAACAACGACCTCCTAAAAGAAGGCGATGTGTGCGATGTAGTAGTGCATGAAGAACAAAACCTAATTTTAGCTTGCGAGCTTCCTAATTTTGTAATTTTGGAAGTAACACAAGCCGATCCTAACGTAAAAGGGAACTCCGCCTCCAACATTACCAAAAACTGTTTAGTAGAAACAGGCGCCACCATTAAAGTACCATTATTTGTAGAAGCTGGCGATAAAATTAAAATAGATGCCCGCACACGTGCCTACATGGATAGAGCATAAATAATTGTATTTTAGTAAAAATAGTTTTAGAATTACTTCCTAATCCAAGAGAACATATTTTATACACTGTACTGCGGCAGTTATTGCGAGGAATTTACTCATTATAGAAAAAGTAATACTGCACACTTAAAATATGCTCTTGCATTTAAAACAAATTGTTCATCATGGAATTTAAAGAAATTCAGGAACTCATTAAGCTGGTAAGCAAAAGCAACATCAGCGGTTTAAAGATAAAACAAGGCGATTTTGAGATAAAAATCACCAACAAAGGCGAAGAACCAATAGCCACTGCCATACCGGTAACCTACCAAGCCCCGGCTACAATGGCAGTACCGCAAATGGCCATTTCTTCACCACCGGTTGTAACAGAAACTGCTACCCAAAAATCGGAAACACCTAAACAAGAAACTACTCCGGCAAATACATTTGTATTCAAATCGCCCATGATTGGTACACTATACCGCAAACCATCGCCAGATAAAGATGTGTTTGTAAAAGTAGGCGATACCGTAAAAAATGGCGATGTACTTTGTATTATAGAAGCCATGAAACTCTTTAATGAAATTGAATTTGATGGTGGCGAAGGACGTGTCATAAAAATTTTGGCAGAAGACTCCTCTCCTGTTGAATACGACCAACCACTTTTCTTGATTGAAAAAGTTAATTAGCCTTTCACTAATTAGCTAAGCTGCTAATAGAATATCATGTTTAAGAAAATACTAATAGCCAACCGCGGTGAAATAGCACTACGCATTATTCGTACCTGCCGCGAAATGGGCATAAAAACCGTTGCCGTATATTCCACTGCCGACCGCGAATCGCTCCATGTGCGCTTTGCAGACGAAGCCATTTGTATTGGCCCACCACGCGGAAAAGACTCCTATTTAAATATTCAAAACATTATGGCAGCCGCAGAACTTACAGCTGCCGATGCCATTCACCCCGGTTATGGTTTCTTAGCCGAAAATGCCGTTTTTGCAGAAACCTGCACCAAATACGGCATTAAATTTATTGGTCCCACAGCAGAGCAAATTCGCGCCATGGGCGATAAAATTAGCGCCAAAGAAAGTATGATAAAAGCCGGAGTGCCATGTATTCCCGGCAGCGAAGGTTTAGTAGAAACACTGGCTGACGCTAAAAAATTGGCAAAAAAGATTGGCTATCCGGTTATACTAAAAGCCACAGCAGGTGGAGGAGGAAAAGGTATGCGTATAGTACGCGAAGAAGCCGAAATAGAACGAGCCTATAACACCGCACGAACCGAAGCAGGTGCTGCCTTTGGCAACGATGGCATGTACATGGAAAAATTTATCGAAGAGCCACACCACATCGAAATACAAGTAGCAGGCGACCAATATGGCGCAGGTACCCATCTGAGCGAACGCGATTGCAGCGTACAACGCAGGCATCAAAAATTGGTAGAAGAAGCCCCTTCGCCTTTTATTGATGAAAAAGTAAGAAAAAAAATGGGCGATGCTGCCGTAAAAGCTGTAGAAGCCATTAAATACGAAGGTGTAGGAACCATAGAGTTTTTGGTAGATAAGCACAAAAACTTCTATTTCATGGAAATGAATACCCGCATACAAGTAGAGCATCCGGTTACAGAAGAAGTAATGGACTTTGATTTAATTAAGGAACAAATTCTATTAGCAGCCGGTGAAAAAATTTCGGGTATGAAATACTTTCCTGAAAAAATGCACGCTATTGAATGCAGGGTAAATGCCGAAGATCCATTTCATAACTTTGCACCCAGCCCCGGAAAGATTGTGGCATTGCATACACCAAAAGGCTATGGAGTACGCGTAGATACACACGTTTATGCCGGATATACCATTCCACCTTATTACGATTCACTTTTGGCAAAAGTAATTTGCCGTGCTAAAACACGCGAAGAAACCATCGTAAAAATGAAACGTGCCATGCAGGAGTTCATAATTGAAGGTGTAAAAACTACCATTCCATTTCATATTGCACTCATGGATAACGAAGCATTCCGTAAGGGGCAATACGATACAGGCTTATTGGAACGTTTCGATTACGTTAGTGCCATGAAAGATATTCAAATGGTTTCTTAAAGAGAGCTGTCTTCTTTTTTACCATCCACAACAATAGTGCGGGTAGGAAATGCCAATTCAATTCTTGCCCTGCTAAAGCGTTCTAAAATTTCCAAATTCACTTCGGTGCGCACCTTTGCAATATCTGCATTGGGTTTAATAAAGTACACAAACTTAATATCCAACGCATAAGCCGAAAACTGTTCAAACAGCACAACCGAATCTTCAGATAAATAACCCTTTTTTTCAGCCGCAATTTGCCAAAGAATAGCAATAGCTTCGTGTACCTTTTCCGGTGTAGTACTCTGTACTAAACCAAGCACATTGGTAACTCTTACATTGGGTCCTTGCGAAAAATTTTCGATTGGCTTTTCAGAAAGTTGCCCGTTTGGAAATGTTACCAACCTACCTTCCAAGGTTTTTACACGCGTGCTGCGAATACCTATTTCACTCACAACACCATCGAAACTATCAATAATAATGCGGTCGCCCACCTTAAAGGGCTTATCGAGGTATAAAATTAAACCGCCCAGCATATTCTTTACGGTGTCTTGTGCTGCAAGTGCCAATGCCAAACCGCCAATTCCCAATCCGGCAATAAGTGCACCCACATCAAACCCTGCATTGTTTAAGCCTACAATTAAGCCCAAAGACCACAGCACCACTTTAACCACTTGCTGTATAAGGCGAATAAGCTGTTCGTTTAAGTTAGTTTCTCCACGCTGTGAATAAGGCAGCAAAAACTCTTTTATAAGTGCGTTTATTACACGCACCAATAACCATGTAATTACAATTGAAATTAAAATTACAAACGCACGTTCAACAGCATGTTCTACTTTACTCGGAAATCGCAGCCTGTTTATAGAAAACCATAAACCCGTAAGAATAATAGCAAAGATTACAGGCGGGCGTAATTGTTCTAAAATTACATCATCTAACTTAGTAGCTGTTCGCGAAGTAAATTGCTTTATAGTAAAGTTTACCAAACGGTATATAAGCCTGGCAAAAAGTACTGTTCCAAACACAATACTTAAAGATATGAGCCAATGTTCAACTGTATTATGAAAGAACTTGTGCTGAAGAATTTCATCCATGCCGCAAATATAAAAAGCCGAAAGAATCTTATTTCTAAACTTATGTTTACACTTTACTCAATTCATGAAAACTTCACACATTTTAATCGGCAGCTGCCAACGCAAATTTCTTGCCGATACCTACACACCGCCAAGCACACCAAAAGGCATTGTTATTTTCAGCCACGGTTTTAAAGGCTTTAAAGATTGGGGTGCATTTCCACTAATGGCAGCTGCTTTTGCACAATACAATTTTGCTTGCATCACCTTTAATTTTTCGCACAATGGAACTACCGTTGAACAACCAGATTCCTTTGCAGATATTGAAGCATTTGGCAATAATAATATTTCAAAAGAAGTAGATGATTTAGGTGTTGTAATTGAATTTGCAATGCAGTATTTCAACCTTATACAAACTTCAATACCCATTTATCTTTTAGGACATAGCCGAGGAGGTGGAATTTCTATACTAAAAGCAGCCGAAGACCACAACATTGCAAAAGTAGCTGTATGGGGCAGCGTAAGCGAATTTGGCAACTTTTGGAAAACTGTTGAAATGGAAAAAATGAAACGAGAAGGTGTAATTTATATTCCCAATAACAGAACCAAACAACAACTGCCAATTTACTGGCAGCTATACCAAGATTACGAAACTAATATTGAAAGATTACACATTCCATCTAGGGTAAAATGCCTGCAAATTCCTTTATTGATAGTACATGGCACACAAGATGAAACAGTTCCATTTAGTGCAGCCCAAGACCTAAAAAAACACCAACCCAATGCCCAATTAGTTGCCATAGAAAACGGCAATCATACCTTTGGCGCTTCGCATCCCTGGCTCCCAACCTCGCTGCCGCTGTTCACCGATTTGGCACTTCAATCCACTATCGCTTTCTTTAACTCATAAACCTTACATTCTTTTCACTTTTTTAAATAATGCTTTAGAGTATTCAACTAAGTTTGTGCACACAAAAAACAAATTATGAAACATTGGTTGTTGTTACTTTTTACACTTGGAACACTTGGAATTTTAAGCATTGCCGGATGCAACAAAAAAAATTGTGCTGATATATTTTGCGGAGCTAACCGCCAATGTTTTGAAGGCGAATGCTACTGTGCCGATGGCTTAGAAGGCGACAGTTGCAACCAAAATGCCAATAAAAAATATGTAAAAGGCTATCTTGTGTATGAGCAACAATGCTCCGGTGGGCAAGGTTATGCCGGAGGAACTCCCTACCAAACATTTATTGACTCTTTTCCTAATTACCGCTATAGACTAAACATTTCCAACTTCTTAAACATGGGAGTACCTGTATCGGCAATTATTAGAACCGATAAAGCCAATAGAGGCAACTCGTTAGAAATTCCGCAACAAAATGCAGGTGGTATTTCGGTGTATGGCATAGGCACCATAAACCCTGCCAACGGAAGAATTACCATGAATATGGAATACACCGTAGGCTCCATGAACTACGCCTGCACACACGTATTTTATCCCCAATAAAACTTGAGCATTATGCTGTACGAAAGCCGCAATCCCGCCACAGGCGAATTGCTACATACTTTTGAGTTTCATGCCTTTCCGGATATTACGGTTTCGGAAAGTGCCCATACAAAATGGAAGCAAACAAGTATTGAAGAAAGAAACCGATACTTACAGCAATTAGCGCAGCTGCTAAAAGAGAGAAAAAAAGAATTAGCAGCCATCATTACGCTCGAAATGGGAAAGCCACTTCGCGAAGCAGAATATGAAATAGAAAAATCACTCACCCTTTTCGATTACTACGGAAGCCACGCCTCTAAATTTTTAGCACCTCAAATTATAGAAACAGCCGCCAGCAGAAGTTACATTACTTACGAACCCATGGGAATTATCTTCTGCATCATGCCTTGGAATTTTCCCTTTTGGCAAGTGCTTCGGTTTGCTGTACCGGCCTTGTATGCAGGCAATGCCGTAATTTTAAAACACGCACCTTCGGTACCCCAATGCGCACAAGCCATCGAGCAGCTTTTTACCGATGCAGGTTTTGAAAATGGAATCTTTAAAAATTACTTTCTAAGCAATGCCGATGCTGCCAATCTTATTGCACATCCACAAATTAGAGGCACTAGCTTTACCGGCAGCGATACCACCGGCAGCATAATTGCAGCACAAGCAGGCAAGCATCTAAAAAAAGTAGTAATGGAACTAGGCGGAAACGATGCATTTATTGTATTGAAAGACGCACACATACCAACCACAGTAGCCGGAGCCATAAAATCGCGCAGCATCAATGCCGGGCAAGCATGCAATGGAGCTAAACGCTTTATTGTGGTAAAAGAAAAAATTGAAGCATTTACTCAAGAACTCACGCAAGCCGTTTTTGCACTGCAAGTAGGTAATCCTTTAGAAAACAGTACACAAATTGGGCCATTGGCGCGAAAAGATTTACAACAAAAGGTACTACAACAAATAGAAAACAGCATTGCACAAGGTGCAGTAGCACACCGTTCGCCACAATCCATTCCTGCTATTGGCAACTATGTATGCCCCACCATACTCACACAAGTAAAACCGGGCAATACAGCATTTGAAGAAGAAATTTTTGGACCCGTGTTTTCCATTGTGAAAGCCGAAAACGAGCAGCATGCCGTTACCTTGGCCAACCAATCGAAATATGGCTTGGGTGCTTCTATTTGGACATCAGACCTCGCACAAGCCGAAGCGCTTATTCCACAAATAGAATCGGGCAATGTATTTGTAAACGATATCGTAAAAAGCGATGTGCGCTTGCCCTTTGGAGGCATTAAGCAGAGTGGCTATGGCAGAGAACTCAGCGAATACGGACTAAAAGAATTTGTAAACATAAAAACGGTGTTCATAAAATAGCAGCAGCTAAAAAAAACACAGTTCTATTTTAGCATGGTGAACTCTCTATCTATTCAAAATCCTTCGCAACTCTTTGCATCCCAAAAAGTATTTTCGGGTATTGAACTAAATACGCCATTTCAACAAAAAGTAAAAGTGCTTGTATTGCACCAAACCAATGAGCAAACTACATCGCAAGACTTAGACTTACTACATAAAATCCTTGCTGCCGCCAAACTTCAACCAAACGATTTCACGCTCCAAAACTTAGATACAGACACACTTTCGCTTCAGCAAATAACAGCACAATTTCAACCTGAAGTGGTGTTGATATTCAGCAACCTTAAATATACCTTGGGCAAAAACCTTCAGCTACCGCTGTATGAAACAGTATCGCTACAAGGCATAAAAATACTGCGAAGCGCACCACTGCAAATGCTTCATACCAAACCAGAATACAAAAAACAGTTGTGGAATGCTCTACAAGCATTATTCAATGTATAAAAGTGTATGCGAAAACTTAGCAACGATGAACTGGGCAGGGTTGAAAAACACCAATTTTCAACCGTAAAAAAAATGCCGATTGTAATAGTATTAGATAACATCCGCAGCCATTTGAATGTAGGCAGCGTATTTAGAAGTTGCGATGCATTTCCGGTAGAAGCCCTGTTTTTATGCGGCATTACAGGCACACCGCCTCACCGCGACATTCAAAAAACAGCACTTGGCGCCACCGAAACCGTAGCATGGAAACACTTTGCACAGATTGAAGATGCCATACAAGAACTACGTGCAAACAACTACCAAATTATTGCCATTGAGCAAGCAGAAAACAGTACTTCATTACAAGCACTATCTCCACTCCTATGCCAACCAACTGCATTAGTTTTTGGAAACGAAGTTGAAGGTGTTCAGCAATCTATTGTTTCTATAAGCGATTATTGTGTAGAAATTCCACAATACGGCAGTAAACATTCATTAAACATTGCAGTAAGCGCAGGTGTGGTGCTATGGGAAGCTGCAAGAAATTTTTATACTTAACCGTATGTTGAAGCCTTCTTTTTCTTCCATTAAAAATATTGTATTCGATATTGGAAACGTATTGGTGGATATTGACTATAACGTTACCATAGCCGAATTTCAAAAATTAGCTACCGTAGATTTTTCAACCATAGTTTCTTATTCTAAGCAAGACAAACTTTTCGACCTATTTGAGAAAGGACAAATTACAGCGCAGGAATTTCGCAACAGCCTCAAAAAGTATTTAAAACCCAATGTTACCGATCTTGAAATTGATGCTGCATGGAACAGCATACTTATTGCCTACCCCGCACCTAAATTCAAATTGCTGCGCCAACTAAAAAACCAATACAGAATTTTTGCGCTGAGCAACATAAACGAAATTCACGTAGCAGCCATAGACAAGGCCGCACAAGAACTATTGAACGAAAATAAATTTGCCAATTTTTTTCACCACACCTATTACTCAAACGAAACAGGCTTCCGTAAACCGGAAATTGAAATATACGAACTGCTGCTGCAGGAACAATTTCTAAATCCCAACGACACTTTATTTATAGACGATAAAGCCGAAAACATACAGGCAGCTGCAGCTCTACACATACAAACCCACCATCTTACCGATAGAAATAAACTATTCGATTTATTTGAAGCCTACTAAAACATCCAAATAGTATTTATTCCTTTTTCAAAAAAAAAATCACACGATGAAAACAACAGATTTAAGTGATCAATTTCCCACAGAAGTAAAAGTAGCCGATTCTATTTTTAGAGATTTTGGCGGTGCAAAATCTTTTTATGGCGAAATAGTAACCCTAAAAGTGTTTGAAGATAATTCGCTGGTGCGCAAAACATTGGAGCAAAACGGAGCAAACAAAGTATTGGTGGTAGATGGAGGCGGTTCGTTGCGTTGCGCTCTACTGGGCGATATGCTGGGCGAACTAGCAGTAAAAAACAACTGGAACGGAATTGTAGTATATGGTTGCGTGCGCGATAGTGCGGCACTCAAACAATTACAGTTGGGCATAAAAGCACTCAACACACACCCGCTTAAAAGTGTAAAACGAAACGAAGGGCAAGAACAATTAACCGTAACTTTTGCCGGAGTAAACTTTGTACCGGGTTACTTTTTAGTAGCCGATGAAGATGGAATAATCGTAAGCAAAGAGTGCTTAAGCATTTAACCAACTATTCGGTAAACGGCACAGCCACTAACTTCATTTCTAAACCTGATGAAGCATTGGCATAGCCTGCTGCTACTAGATTATACACCTTTCCACTTTCAATAGAAGCAGCTTGCAGTACTTGAAATTCTACAGGCAAGGAATCTATTTCTGTTTTAATTGAAAAATCATAAACGCCTGCATCTAATGGCTCAAAACCCGAAAAGCCATCGGCATAATTCTTAACGGCATAATAGAATTTTTTAGAGCCAAACAGTTCATTGCCATTGGCAGCTACCACTGCACCAAAAGTATCGGGCAATAAATTCACAAAGCGTACCAATGCTTTGCCCGCAGGTGCAGTATCGTGTGCATCGCTTAGCAGTACTTTCTTTATGGTTCCCAAAGTATCGCACACAAATACTGAATAGCGCTTATTTTCTTCCCAATTGGGGCTGCTTACGCTTATTACTGCCTGCTCTTTTAAAAATGCAGTAAACGATATGTTTTCTAACGATGCTTGTTTGTATTCGGAGCTTTGCAAATAAGCTGTTTTGGCAACAGTATCTTTACCGGCATATACCCATTTAAGTTCAGCCGTATTGGGCGAAAAATGATGAAACCGAACTTGCAGTACGCCATACTTTTTATTGCAACTGCTTATTACCGCAGCCAATAAAAAAATGCTTATCCATTTCAATAACTGTGTTTGCATATTATTTGTAAAAAGTTTCTCCTTTGGTTGCTTTTTCAATCAATAATTTTGGAGCAGAAAATCGCTCGCCATTTTCTTTTGCTAAAGCCTGATGTATTTCTACTGCTTGTTGCAACCCCAATGAATCTACATAGCGGAACGGTCCACCTTTAAATGGAGGAAAACCCAATCCAAAAATAGCGCCAACATCGCCATCTAACGGACTTTCAACTATATTCTCCTCTAAGCATAGTAAGCATTCTTTTATCATTGCAAATCCTAATCGCTGCTGAATTGCCTCGTTGCTAAACGGCTTGCGTTCTTTGGTATCGCAAAATTGGTAGATGCTTTCGTCTATACCTTGCTTTTTCCCGTTTTCATCGTACTTATAGAATCCTTTTTTATTCTTTTTACCCATTCTGCCTGCCTCGTACATGGCTTTTACAATGTCTGTTTTTTTAGCACCCGGCCGCTGTAAATAGTACTCAATTAAATCGCCACTCATTACGTGTGCGCCCACATCTAAACCAACCTCATCTAACAAAGTAATTGGCCCTACAGGAAAGCCCCACTGCTTCATGGCTTTATCAATTTGTGCTGCATCGCAGCCTTCGTTTAAAACCAACAAGGCTTCATTAAAATACGGAGCCAAAATACGCGTGGTGTAAAAACCTGGACCATCGTTTACTACAATATTGGTTTTGCCTTGTCTTATTCCAATTTCAAAACATGTTGCTGTTACCCAATCGGCAGTTTTAGGTGTTTTCACAATTTCCAGCAATGGCATTTTGGGCACCGGACTAAAATAGTGCATGCCAATAATCAACTCCGGGTGAGCAGCTTTTTCTGCTATGTGCGCAATTGGCAAAGCAGAGGTGTTGCTGGCAAAAATAGTGTTGGGGCAAGTATTGGCTTCTACATCACTTACTATACGTTGCTTTAATTTTACTTCTTCAAATACGGCTTCTATTACGGCATCTGCTTGCTTAAAATTGCTGTAATCTAGGCTACCGCTTATACGTGCCATATACGAATCGGCTTCCGGCTGTGTCATTGTTTTGCGAGCAACCTTACGCGAGATATTTTTCCAAATAGTTTGCTTGGCGGCTGCAATGGTTTCTTCCTTTACATCTTTAAGAATTACTTCCATACCATCGTTGGCGCTCACTTCAGCAATTCCGGCTCCCATAAAACCTGCACCAATCATAGCCAGGGTGTTTACTTCACGCACCAACTCTTGCGGATAAGGATTTTTCTTTTTCTCCGTCATGGCGAAAAATATATGAATGAGTTGCCTGCTTTCATTGCTCAATATCAACTCTTCAAATTTCACAGCCTCGGCATCTAAACCAGCGGCAAGCCCTTTATTCATACCAATTTGCACACATTCTAAAATTTTAAATGGCGCAGGATAATTGCCCATAGTTTTGCGCTGCACCATTTCTTTTGCCTTGCCAAAAATTATATTTCTTGTAAAGGCATTGCTCTCCAATATTTTTTCTACAAGCGTTCTTTTATCTTTTCGTACCAAAGGCTTCTTAGTAAGTTCCAACGCAAATTGAATGGCGCCTTCCAATAAACTTTCTTTAGTGGTAAGCCTATCTACCAAATTCAATTTAAGTGCCTTGTTTGCATATATTTTTTTGCCCGTGAGCAGCATATCGAGCGACCGCTGAATGCCAATTAAACGAGGCAAACGCTGTGTGCCTCCACCTCCCGGCAATAAACCAAGCATAACTTCGGGCAATGCCAAATGTGTTTTTTTATCATCGCTGGCAATACGCGCATGGCAGGCAAGTGCAATTTCTGTACCTGCTCCTAAGCAAGCTCCATTTATGGCTGCTACTACGGGTTTTTTAGATGCCGCCAACTCATTTAATGCCTTATGTCCCTTGCGAGTAAAGGGTTCAAAATCGCCCTTCTTTTTCACCTTCCCAAACATTTCGATATCGGCACCTGCTATAAAATCTTTCTTCTTAGAAATAAGTACACATGCTTTTACATCGCTATCATTTTCCAATTGTTTAAACACAGCATCGAAGGCATCCATCGACTCCAACGAAATTTTATTGATAGGCGAATTTTCTTCATCTATCCAAACAATAGCTACGCCATTGCGCTTTTCAACAGTTACGAAATTCATGGCTGTTCTTTTTATTGAAGCGAAGATGAAAATTTAAAGCAAACTATCTGCTGCAACTTAAAGGGGAATTTCCACTACTATTTGAGACAAAAAGAACCAATGCAAAACTTTAGTGTAATACCTTTTAAAAAAAGAAAAAGGTGTGCCAACACACCGTATTTACTACGCTTTTGGCACACCTCACTTTATTGGTGATCCGGAAAGGATTCGAACCTTTGACCCACAGCTTAGAAGGCTGTTGCTCTATCCAGCTGAGCTACCGGACCGCTAAAGCGCGGCAAACATACAATTTACATCGAATTTTTTAAATTCAGTTTTACATACATTTTAAAAAATAGGGTTTGAAACTTTTAAAAACAGCACCATATCTTCACTAAGTTTGGTAAATGAAATTTCTTTTTCACGCACTTATTTTCTTGTTTTTTTCCATAGTTCATGCGCAAACAGAAGTAACAATTGAAAACTTTAATACTACCGATACCCTCTTCAAAAAATTATTGCTAAATAATGCTGCCATTGCCGAAAACGATGCCTTGCAAGAAGAAATTACAGATGGAGTACAACCTCTTTTAGTTGCCGGAAAAATAGATAAAAACAAGGCCTATTCCAATTGGTTGGCACATGCTTTTGCCGGAAAAAACCAAAGAGCCATTAAACCACTTAAACAAAAATTTGTGGGTACTGTATTGCGTTACAATAGAAACAGCAAATACAACTTTCCGGAAAATAGCATTGGATTCGACATTGTATTTAACCGAAACCATTATTTACTCAAAAACTTTAAAGGTTTACAAGTTCAAAAAGATATCGGCAAGGCTGCGAAAAAGATAAACTACGCAGCAGCACCTTTTAAAATAGATACCAATAACTTCAATAGAAATCTTTACCAACTGCACTGTATCCAAACACCGCCAACTCATTACCGCTCGCAACTGCATTATCTTTTCTATCCCACTGCCGTTAATCATACTTTAAGCAACCATCCTAATATTGAAACAGAAAATCCAACCATAGGCTTTTATGGAACATGGTGCTCCAACTGTACACAAAATTGCGAGCCCGAGTTGCAACCTTT
This sequence comes from Chitinophagales bacterium, assembly GCA_019638515.1. NCBI lineage: Bacteria > Pseudomonadati > Bacteroidota > Chitinophagia > Chitinophagales > Chitinophagales bacterium. The sequence goes on from JAHBTS010000002.1 coordinate 763,186, forward strand.
TGAAATAGTATGGTGGTTAAAAGCAACTGAAAACGATCCCTCACCCAATAAAACATGGCTGGTTGGCATTATGCACGATGGCAACAAAGCATTTAAACAATGGTCGTTTACGCCAATGACAGCAAGCATTGCCATACCATTTGCATTCAACAGCGATATGGAGGAAGGCGAATCTTTTAAAATAAAAGCCGAGCACCTTGTATTCGATAAATTTATAGACAGCGAAATAAAAAAGCTAAAAGTACCTACCGATGCCTTAGGTTGCGATGAACAATACCAACCCATCCATTTAATTGCTGGCGAAAAAACTTTTAGAGTAGAATTTATGCTTAATAATAAACTGCAAACTAAGGCAATAAAATACTGGTTTAGCCAGTTAAACTACGATGCTAAAGCCAATATAGTAAGTGGATATTTCAATGTGTCGGTAGCCGTAGAAGAAGTTTACACCACACGCATTTCGTTTGGAAAAACACTATGGCAATAACGGTTTCAAACCATTGAGTTGGTGCCAAAATTAGCACTACCCAATTTATGGATGCTTTCTGAGTGCAATACCTCCCGCTCGCATTTGAGCAAACGATACAATTAGCAAACTTACACTCACTCCGGAGCAAGCCACGCCAATCCACTGAAGCGACTTGTTTCCAGTAAGTGCTCCGGCTATTGCCAGCGCAGTGCCGCCTACGCCAACCGAAAGTCCCGCAATACCAAATGCCCCCGCTGCTTTTAGTGCTATACCGCTATTTTCTAAGCGTAAATTTATATGCCGTATCGCTTCCTGTACATTTATGGTGTCTATCTTCCCTTTGTATTGCGAAAGCACTTCCTGATTGGCAACAATAGTTTCTTCAATTCGTAAAATATCATCTTTATTGATATTCACAATGGCATCTCCATTTGCCGGTTGAAACCTATAATACATCATTTCTTCGCGAATAATGGTTCCAATCTTAACAGTACTATCTTTCAAAAAAATAGTAGTAGGAATTTCTTTGCTCTGAGCTTTTATATAAAATGAAATAGATAGAATAGATAATAGCAGCATTATTCTTTTCATAGTGTGTATATTTTAGAAATGATTGGGATTTTTTTAGTGTAAACTAAAGTACAATAATGATACTTTTTAAGAACAATTCTCTGAACAGAGATGTGCCTTAGCATTTACCTATCCGGCATAGCAATAAATCATGTATTGAAAACAGTATAAAACAACTCAAGAAACTGAGAGAAACTGCTGTAATGTAGAAGGAAAATAAATGTAAAAAAGTACCGCGGGCGGGACTTGAACCCGCACAGCCTTTAAGGGCCACAGGATTTTAAGTCCTGCGTGTCTACCGATTCCACCACCGCGGCAACACTTAAAATTAAAATGGCTTGAGAGTTCTCAAGCCATTTAGAGCGGGAGACGAGGCTCGAACCCGCGACCTCAACCTTGGCAAGGTTGCGCTCTACCAACTGAGCTACTCCCGCTTAATTCTTTAGAGAACGTTTTCTTTTTGGGACTGCAAATATAATTTTCCATTTCTGAGTACCAAGAAAAAATTTGTGCCCTAAGAGGGAATCGAACCCCCACTTCTTTCGAAACACGATTTTGAGTCGTGCGCGTCTACCAATTCCGCCATTAGGGCATTACTTTAAAAGAACGGGGTGCAAATGTATTTTTTTTTTCAAAGCAGCAAAATGCAAAATCATAATTTCAACAATTCTATCATCAATAATGTAAATAGAAAAATATCGCTACCTCTATTGACAAGGCGCAATATAAGTTGTACATTGGGCGTGAACAACCAATTTGGAAGAATGAAAAATGTACTAATTCTCCTACTTATACTCCTTTCGCTCGAAAATGTTTCATTAAAAGCGCAAGAAATTGAACACCGCTACAAAACTCCTTCTGCGGTGCGCTTGCGCAACATTGAAAAACTAGAGACCAACGCGAAATTTTTTCTCGTTGAATCGGGAGTTGCCGGTGTTGTTGGTGTAAGCTGTTTAGCCGCAGGATTGGTAAAAGCCAATAAAACGCCCGACTACTCTGCTCATTTTACCAAGGAGCAGAAACAAGAGTACGCAGCCCGCTGGAATACCAGCAGCAAAGTGCTTATTGGGTTGGGAGCAGGCTTCACTGCGGCTTCGGCAGTGCTGGGCGCTTTGGGCGTAAAATGTATATATGATATACGTGCCCGCAAACCTAAGCACAAACTAAAATTCGATTTAGGCGTTGGTGAGCAAATGGGGCCATCGGCAAAATTGAAATTCTAACTTTTTATATTGTACCTGTTTGCCAGCCGCATTTTCGTAAGAAGGTGCGGCTTTTTTATTTCATACTACAAATGAAATAAGGTTTTACATTAGCGCCCAACCATTTTTTAATTATTTCATCTTTTATTATTCAAATAATAAAATGTTTAAACTCACATCTCTACTTTTGGTAGCTCTTGTGGCTTCCAAATTGGCAATAGCAGAAGGAAATATCTCTTTTAGCAATGCACAGGCAGCTATTAGCTATACCAAAACAAACTGTATAGACCAACCTAATGGAATTGAACAAGAAAAACTGCTGTTCACTTTTACCAATAAGACCAATAAGAACATAACCATTTCGTTTGAGCGGAAAGCCGTGTACGAGAAAAACGGAAGGGCAATACCTACCTCTAGCGACCATAGTGGTTATACCATTCAGCTACTACCCAATCAAGTAATTTCAGGAACCTGCGAAACAAAAGACAATAGGCTGGTATTGTTTTCAAAACAATTGAACCTAGTTGCAAGCCAATTGCAATCCTTTGATATCTCTAATGTAAAAATCGAATTTTAACTACTGCCATTCACAAAAACTTTTTAATGAAAAATTTAGTACTGCTTCTCCTGTTTTTTTCTGCATTGGGTATTGAACAAACTAAAGCACAATGTACTGTTAGAGCCTCCATACCGCGCGATACGGTAGTTTGTGGCGATCAGGTGATTATCAATGTTTTTGGAAAAGGGCAAGGAGCCGTTCTTTTTCAAGAAAACTTTAATTCCGGCTCACCTTCAGGATGGGCTTTTACTCAACAGGCTACCTTTACCAACCCATGCAGCCCCAATGGAGTAGATGGAACAAAACATATATGGATGGGAAATGTTTCAGGCTCTCCCAGGTCGTTAGAAACCAATCCCTACAATTTCTCTACTGCAACTGCCGGAGCTACCATCTGTTTTGATATGCTGCTAGCATCACAAGGAGGCACTTCGCCTTGCGAGGGTCCCGATGAACCGCAAGAAGGCGTTTACCTCCAATATAAAATTGGGAATGGAGCTTGGGTTACTATCCATTATTTCGATCCCAATGGGGGAAATGACCCGCTGCTAACCAATTGGAACAATTGGTGTTTCCAATTGCCGGCAGCAGCTTTAACTTCAAATGTTTCTATCAGATGGTTTCAAGATAACGATTCCGGAGCAGATTACGACCACTGGGGAATTGATAATGTTCAAATTTACTTTAACGACCCTACCTTTACCATTTCGGTGGCATCTCCTCCGGGCAATACCATTTATTCTTTCCCGCAAGGAAGCAGCGGTGGCGATTTAACTCCTGTGTATCCACGCCAAACCACTACTTATTATGTGGAAATGAAAAATACAAACAACGTTGTTTGCCAAGATACTGTTACGGTATATGTACGCCAACCCAATGTGGTGGTAAATGCAGGACGCGATACCACACTCTGCACAGGTAAGTGTGCCGTACTCAATGCTACTGCAAAAGTGGTACGTTATCCGGCAAAAGTGGCTACGTATAGTAATCTTCAACCAGATACTGCCAGTCTTTCATCTTTTGGAGGCATCATTGCCGAAGGTGCTTCGGTAAATATTAATGTGCAAACACTTAATATGCAAAGCATCCTCACTAATTCTATACTTTCTGTTTGTATTGATGAAGTTAAAATGCAAGGCTTTGGCTTTGGAGGTTTTGGTATTGGCGGAAAAGATCTTGAGTTTTATCTCGTATGCCCGGATAGCTCCAAGATAAAGCTAATGCCGGCTAATTCCTCTTCGGTGGTACCGGGTTTAATTAACTACCAAACTGTATTTAAAAACACATGCTTTGTACCTGTAGGTCCAACCGTAGCATCTGCTGCAAATCCTAAAACCGGAAACTTTGGTACCGACCAACCTTTCAATAATTTGGTGGGTTGCGATGCCAATGGCGTATGGTCGCTGGAAGTGAAACCTGCCAGTGGATTGGGTGGCGGCAGTGTAATTACTACCGGATGGAATATTACTTTTGATGATCCTGAATCTAGCTACCAAGGCAACTATGTATGGAATCCAACTACGGATATGACGGGATCTAATACGCTTTCGCCAAACGTATGCCCAACTGCCAATAGAACCTATGTTTTAAGTGTATCCGATACCGCTAATTGCTTAACACTAAGAGATACCGTAAACGTGAATGTGCAAACTTGTTGTAACTTCACTATTGCTTCTGCTATTACCCAACCTTCGTGTGGCGGCACTAATGGCAGCATTGCAATTACACCATCGCCCGCAGGTACTTACACCTATACTTGGAACGATGGCAATACTTCTGGCAATAGAAACAACTTGGCATCTGGAACCTATAGCGTAACTGTAACCGATGCCAATAATTGTACTAAAGATACCTCTATTGTTTTAAACAGCAACAGCACTTTGAGTCTGCAATTAAGCAATCCGGTAAACCCCGGTTGTGGTCAAAACAACGGTAGTGTAAGCGCTACAC